>NZ_JAMOLN010000034.1 GCF_024448165.1 Streptomyces longispororuber | reverse complement strand
ACCTATGACGTCATCGTGATCGGCGCAGGCCCGGTCGGCGAGAACGTCGCGGACCGCACCACCGCAGCCGGCCTGCACACCGTCGTCGTGGAGAGCGAACTCGTCGGCGGCGAATGCTCGTACTGGGCCTGCGAACCCAGCAAGGCTCTCCTGCGACCCGCCCTGCTCCGGGCCGACGCCGCGCACGTCCCGGGCCTCGACCCCGCCGTGAAGGGGCCGCTCGACGTCGAGGCCGTCCTGGCGCACCGCGACCGGATGTCCGCCGACTGGCAGGACGACGGCCAGGTCGCCTGGCTCGCGTCGGCCGGCATCGAGCTGTTGCGTGGCCACGGACGGCTGGCCGGGGAACGCGAGGTGACGGTGGAGACACCCACGGGCGACACGATCCGGTTGCGCGCCCGGCACGCCGTCGCCGTGTGCACCGGCAGCCGGGCGGTGCTCCCCCCGTTGCCGGGCATCGAAGAGGTGCTGCCCTGGACCAGCCGGGAAGCGACCAGCGCACGGCGGGCGCCGGAGCGTCTGCTGATCGTCGGTGCCGGCGTGGTCGGCGTCGAGATGGCCACCGCCTGGCAGGCGCTGGGCAGCCGGGTCACGCTGCTCGCCCGCGGGGACCGGTTGCTGCCCAGGATGGAGCCGTTCGCGGGGGAGCTGGTCACCGAGCGCCTGCGGGAGGCGGGGGCGGACGTCCGCTTCGGCACCTCGGTCGACGGTGTGCGCCGTGTGGGCGGCGAAGTGCGGGCCACGCTGTCGGACGGCGGGCAGCTCGGCGCCGACGAGATCCTCTTCGCCACGGGCCGGGCCCCGCGCTCGCAGGACATCGGGCTCGACCACGTCGGACTGACGCCGGGGGACTGGATCACCACCGACGACACCCTCACCGCCCCAGCGGTGCCGGGGGACTGGCTGTACGCCGTCGGGGACGTCAACCACCGGGCGC
Organism: Streptomyces longispororuber; assembly: GCF_024448165.1. GTDB lineage: Bacteria > Actinomycetota > Actinomycetes > Streptomycetales > Streptomycetaceae > Streptomyces > Streptomyces longispororuber_A. The sequence continues at coordinate 60,667 of NZ_JAMOLN010000034.1, read as the reverse complement.
TCTTCACACATCAGGGCAAGTACCAGGCACGTATCGCCGGGGCCGTGATCGCCGCCCGCGCCGCGGGAGCGCCGCCGCACACCGGCCGTTGGGCCCCGCACAGCGCGACGGCCGACACCGAGGCCGTGCCGGCGGTCGTGTTCACCGATCCCGAAGTCGCCACCGTGGGGCTGACCGTCGAGGCCGCCGAACGCGCGGGCCGCGACGTCGAAGTGATCGACCACGACCTCGGGCAACTGGCGGGCGCCCTGCAGTACCGGCCCGACTACCGGGGCCGGGCCCGGATCCTGATCGACCGGGACCGGCAGGTCGTCGTCGGTGCCACCTTCGCCGGCCCGGGAGTCGCCGAGCTGCTGTACTCCGCCACCGTCGCGATCACCGGCGAAGTGCCCGTCGATCGCCTGTGGCACGCCGTGCCCGCCTTCCCCACGCTGAGCGAGGTGTGGCTGCGCCTGCTGGAGACGAGGCGGGACCTGTGACCACCGCACGATCCCACGTGTGGTGAACCGGACCCGCTTCGCGGCACGTCGTCGGTGTGTCAGTCGGAGCCGCCGGCCCCGTCCTGCTTCACCAGGGTGTACATGACGGAGCGCTGCTGCTTGTGCCGCCGGATGCGTCCCTTGGCGACGAGCGACTCCAGCGTGTTGCGCACCACCTGCGGCGTGGGGTTGCGGTCCGGATACTTCGTCAGCAGCTCGTCCCGCAGTTCCTTCGCCAGGCGCGGCTCGTCGTACGCGCCGAGCAGCTTCGTGAGCAGGTCGCCGAGCAGGACCGGACGCGGCTTCCCCTCCGCGCCCCCCTTCGCCCGGGAGCCCGCCGACGAGCTCTTCGCCGGCGCCGTACGCCGTGAACCCGCCCCGGCCGCCGCGCGCTTCGGCTTCGCCGCGCCACGCTCGTCCTGCAACTGCTCGGGCAGCCGGGACGCGTCGGTGAAACCCTCGTACCGCTCGGCGAGGCTGATGATGTCTCCCAGGAGGGCCTCCTCCTGCTTCAGCATCGAGAGCCGCTCCAGCAGCTCCTGCTGCAGGCGGCGGTTCTCCTCCAGGTCCGACGCGGCTTGCTCGACGTACCGCGATCGGAGCGCGGCGGCTGACTGGCTGGTCACAACCGTTCACTCCCTCGATATGGATCGTGTTCGCGCATGGTACCCACGTCGAGGCCCCCGTGCAGATAAGTGTCGGGTGCCCGACGGCCCGTCCGGCATGTTCGCTCTTCACGATAGGCGCAGATGTGCGTTTGTACGAGGGGGAATATGTCCGCGAGACGCCGGGAGAAACCCACGACACACGTACAGCAGTTCGTCCGGCATGTGTCGCTGCCCCGCAGCGCGGGCCGGAGGCCGGCGCCCGCGGATCACACGGCCGGTGCGGTCGCCTCCGTGAGCATTCCGTCGGCCAGGCGCAGCCACCGGTCCACACCGATCTCGCGGAGGAACCGCTCGTCGTGGCTGACCACCATGAAGGCGCCCTGGTAGGAATTGAGCGCGCTCTCCAGCTGGGCCGCGCTGACCAGGTCGAGGTTGTTGGTGGGCTCGTCGAGCAGCAGCAGGTGCGGGGCCGGTTCGGCGCACAGTACGCAGGCCAGGGTGGCCCGCAGCCGTTCACCTCCGGAGAGCACCCGGACCGGAAGGTGTGCCCGCGCTCCCCGGAAGAGGAAGCGGGCGAGCAGGTTCATCCGCTCCGAGGCGGGCCGCTCGGGGGCGAACGCGGCGAAGTTCTCCGCGACGGTGCGGTCGAGGTCCAGCAGGTCGAGGCGCTGCGAGAGAGAGGCGATCCGGCCGGCGCCCCGCTTGATCTCCCCGCCGTCGGGGGCGAGTTCACCGGTGATCAGTCGCATCAGGGTGGTCTTTCCGGCGCCGTTGGGCCCGATCAGCGCGATGCGCTCGGGGCCCCGAACGGACAGGTCGACACCGTCCGCGGCGAACACGTCCCGGTCGCCGAGGCGCACCTGCAGGCCCTCGCCGAGGAAGAGGTTGCGCCCGGCGGGCACCTGGGTGTCGGGCAGTTCGAGCGTGAGCCGCTGCTCGTCGCGCAGGGCACGTCCGGCCTCGTCGAGCCGGGCCTTGGCCTCGCTGACCCGGGAGGCGTGCATCGTGCCGGACTTGCCCGCGGCCTCCTGCGCGCCCCGCTTCATGTTGCCGGCGAAGATCTTGGGCAGACCGGCGTTCTTGAGGTTCTTGGCGGCGTTGCTCGCGCGACGGTCGGCGCGCTCCCGGGCCTGCTGCAACTCCCGCTTCTCGCGCTTGAGTTCCTGCTCCGCGTTGCGGACGTTCTTCTCGGCGACCTCCTGCTCGGCCCGCACGGCCTCCTCGTACTCGCTGAAGTTGCCGCCGTACAGGCGCAGTTCGTCACTGCCGAGCTCGGCGATGCGCTCCATCCGGTCGAGCAGCGCGCGGTCGTGGCTGACCAGCAGCAGGCAGCCGGAGAAGTCGGAGAGCACGTCGTAGAGCCGGTGCCGGGCCTCGACGTCGAGGTTGTTGGTGGGCTCGTCGAGCAGCAGGACGTCGGGGCGCCTGAGCAGCTGGGCGGCGAGGCCGAGGGAGACGACCTGGCCGCCGCTGAGCGTGCCGAGGCTGCGGTCCAGGGTGAGGTCGGCCAGACCCAGGCGGTCGAGCTGGGCGCGGGTGCGCTCCTCGATGTCCCAGTCGTCGCCGATGGTGGTGAAGTGCTCCTCGGCGACGTCGCCGGACTCCACGGCGTCGATGGCCCGGATCACCGCGTCGACGCCGAGCACCTCGGCGACCGTGAGGTCTCCGGTCAGCGGGAGGCTCTGCGGGAGGTAGCCGAGGGTGCCGCCGACGGACACCGAGCCGGTGGTGGGCCTGAGTTCGCCGGCGATCAGCTTGAGCAGCGTGCTCTTGCCGGAGCCGTTCGGTGCGACGAGACCCGTGCGGCCGGGAGCCACGTTGAAGGACAGGTCGTGGAAGACCGGGGTGTCGTCGGGCCAGGCGAAGGAGACGTTCGAGCAGACGACGGAGGCGTTGGACATGGAGATGACCTCGACAGATGTGCGGGCAGCAGGCAGAGCTCTGCCCTGGGAAGGCGTGGGAAAAGGGGTACGACAGGACGAGCCATGCCAGCGGCGCTGCTGAGCGCCTGCCGATGGCCGCCGGAACCGGGTCTCACCCGGAGATGTCGTCTTCACCCACCACGTCTGCGACTCCTCGATGAACGGTCGATGTCCCCCACAGCGTAACAGCCGGGCGGGACATGCCCCGATCCGCCGGCACGGGACACGTCGGACGGTTCAGCATCACACGTATGACCATTCCGGCATATGTTTGACGTGTGCCCCGCCACGCCCCGCGGTCGTGCCGTTGACAGCCACTCGAACGTCATGCCACCATCATAACCTCTTTAACAGGTGACGATGAAACGCGTGCGGTGTGTGAACGTGCAGAGCGTCGTGCACGCACCGGACCGTCACCCCTCCGAAGGAGCACTGACCATGGCAGAGAAGCCGGAACGGGAAGCCGCCCAGGGCGCACCGGTGGGGCGGCGCGCGATGCTGGGCGTGCTCGCTGCCGGGGCCGCGGGACTCGCGGCGGCGCCGTATCTCCAGCGCGGCTGGGAAGGGTTCCTCGGCGCCGCCTCCCAGCTCGACCCCACCGGCGCGACCGGCCTGCTGCCCAACCCGGGCGGCTTCCGGTACTACAGCGTCGTCGGCTCGGTACCGCACAAGGACGAGACGAACTACCGGCTGCGGATCGACGGACTCGTGGACAAGCCCAGGAGCTACACCCTCGACCAGCTGCGTGCGATGCCGCAGACCCGGGTCGTGCACGACGTCGTCTGCACCGACGGCTGGCGCGTGGAGAAGACGCCCTTCGACGGGGTGCGACTGGCGGACGTCCTCGACGACGCCGGGGTGCGCTCGCCGGGCGCGGCGATCCGCTTCACCTGCTTCGACGGCGCCTACAGCGAGAGCCTCACCCTGGAACAGGCCCGCCGCGACGACGTCCTGATCGCGCTGAACATGCAGGACAAGCCCATCACCCACGCGCACGGCGGCCCGGTCCGCCTCTACGTGGCCCCCATGTACTTCTACAAGTCGGCCAAGTGGCTGTCCGGCATCTCGGTCACCGACAAGGTCGTCCCCGGCTACTGGGAGGAGCGCGGTTATGCGGTCGACGGCTGGCTCGACGGCGCCGACCGGCACGGCGATGCGGCCTGAACCGGCCGACAGGGTCCGCCGGTTCAGCACCGCCGAGCGCTGGATCCACCGGACCACCGGCTACCTGATGGTGGTGTGCCTGGTCACCGCCGCCTGTCTCTACCTCGGGCCGCTGGCCCAACTCGTCGGCAGGCGGCACCTGATGGTCACGCTCCACGAGTGGTCCGGCATCCTGCTGCCCCTGCCCTTCCTGCTGGGACTCGGCTCCCGCGCCTTCCGCCAGGACCTGCGCCGCATCAACCGCTTCGCCGCGTACGACCGGCAGTGGCTGCGCGCCGTCCGCAGACGGCAGACCTCCTACGCGGCGCGACCGGCCGGCAAGTTCAACGCGGGACAGAAGCTCTACGCGGGCTGGATCGCCGGCGCCGTGCTCATGATGATGTTCACCGGCCTGCTGATGTGGTTCATGGGGCTGCTGCCCTTCATCTCCCGCACCAGCGCGATCTTCGTCCACGATCTCCTGGCCTGGGCGATCACTGCCGTCGTACTCGGGCACATGCGCAAGGCCCGCCAGGATCCGGAGGCCCTGCTCGGGATGCGTACCGGGTATGTGAGCAGGTCCTGGGCGCAGCGGCACCACGCGAAGTGGCTGGGCGAGGAGCGCGCGAAGACGCCGTCGGTCACGGACGACCGTCGAATGACCTAGGTGCCGAGTCTCCCCAAGTCCCGTGCGGGGGCCGTCAACTGACTGTTGTTCCGCCGGGGGTTCACGGACAGGCTGGGTATCGGGCGGCGACACCGGGCCCGTCCGGACGCCGGGTTCCCACAAGACTTCCAGTCAGGAACCCACTCCCTCTATCGTCACCGCTTTAAACGGTGATACGGTCCTCGTATGTTCTCGGCATGCCGCCCGGCATGCACATGTATCAGCGCCACAGGCGCACACCTACCTCTTGGATGGACACTGATGAAGAAGGCTCTGACGGCACTCGCGGCAGGTGTGCCGCTGGTCGCGGCGGCGGTGTACCTGCCGACCGCATCGGCGGACGAGGCCGGGAACACCGCCACCGCCACGGCCGCCGCCGCCACGGCCGCCGCCTGCGCGGCGCCGTCCGTGAAGGCCCCGGCGGGCACCGCCGTGGAGTCGGTGACCGCGGTCCGCCAGGCCGGCGGCACCGTCCACGGCACCGGACTCCTCGGCGGCGAGGTCTCGGGCGTCCCGGCCTTCTGCCAGGTGACGGTCACGCTCACCCATCCGGGAGAGAACGACCACGCCAAGGTCCAGACGTGGCTGCCCCTGGAGAAGTGGAACGGCCGTTTCCAGGCGATCGGCGGCAGCGCCTACAGCGCCGGCGACAACGGTGTCGGCCTGGGTACCGCGGTCAAGAACGGCTACGCGGTGACCACCACGGACGCCGGCGTCGGCGACGTCCTGGACACCAGCTGGGTCCTCAACAGCAAGAACCAGGTCAACAGTCCGGCACTGAAGAACTTCGCCTCCCGCTCCCAGCACGAGGCGGCGGCCGTCGGCAAGGCGGTCGTGAACGGCGTCTACGGCAAGCGCGCCGCCTACTCGTACTTCACCGGCTGCTCCACCGGCGGCCGCCAGGGCTACATGGAGGCCCAGGCCTACCCCGACGACTACGACGGCATCCTCGCGGACGCGCCCGCCGTCAACTGGGACGAGTTCGAGGTCGCCACCCTGTGGCCGCAGGTGGTCATGAACAACGAGAAGACCTATCCGACCGACTGCGAGCTGAACGCGTTCACCGACGCCGCCGTCAAGGCCTGCGACAAGCTCGACGGGGTGCGCGACGGTCTGGTCAACGACTCCTCGCGCTGTGACTTCGACCCGCGCCGGCTGATCGGCACCAAGGTCGACTGCGACGGCGAGGAACGCACCATCACGGCGGCCGACGCGGCCGTGGTCCGCAAGATCTGGGACGGCCCCCGCACCACCTCGGGCCAGAAGCTGTGGGCCGGCGTCCCGGTCGGCGCCGACCTGAAGGGCCTCGCGCACTCCGCGCCGGACCCCGCCGACGGCGTCGTCAAGGGCCAGCCCTTCCAGGTCCCCGCCCTCTGGGTCCAGCTCTTCTTGAAGAAGGACCCGAACTTCGACCTCACGAAGATCACCTACAGCGAGTTCACCAAGCTGTTCCGGCAGTCCCAGGCCGAGTACGACAAGGTCATCGGCACCGACGACCCGGACCTGTCGGACTTCCGCGCCTCCGGCGGCAAGCTGCTGACCTGGCAGGGCGACACCGACGAGTACATCCCCGCCCAGGGCACCGTGCGCTACCACCAGCAGGTCGAGCGTGAACTCGGCGGTGCGAACCGGGTGGACGACTTCTACCGGCTCTTCCTCGCCCCGAACACCAGCCACTGCGGCCTCAACGGGCAGGACGGCTCCACCGACGGCCTCGCCGCGCTGACCGCCTGGGTCGAGCACGGCAAGGCGCCCAAGACCCTGCCCGCCACGCTGGTCAACACCGCCGGCGAGAAGGTCGACCGTGACCTGTGCGCCTACCCCGCGGTGTCCCGCTACAAGGGCCAGGGCGACCCGTCCCTCGCCACCAGCTTCCGCTGCGTCGCCCCCACCCGGCACTGACCGGGCCGACGACAACCCCTGACCTGAGAAAGGCCGAACCGACATGAGCACCCAGACGGCGACATCGACCCCGACGACCAACCAGGCTGCCGCGGGCGAACGTTCCTCCCTGGTGAAGCTGTACCTGAGCCGCGGCGTCCTCGCCGTGGCGTGGGCCCTGGCGTTCGCCGCGCTCCACGAGGACGTCGACGCGCCGGCCGTCACGCTGCTGGTCGTCTACCCGCTGATCGACGCGGTGTCCTCGCTGCTCGACCACCGTGCCACCCCCGACGGCGCCGAGCGCCGCGTCACCGCGTTCAACGGGGCGCTCAGCACGCTGGCCGCCGTCGCGCTCGGCATCGCGGGCGCCGGCGGCGTGGCACCGGTGCTCCACGTGTTCGGCGTCTGGGCCGTGGTCTCCGGTGCCGCCCAGGTGATCGTCGGATGGCGGCGGCGCGGCCCCGAGTACGGCAAGCAGTGGCCGACCCTGATCTCGGGCGGCCTGTCCTTCCTCGTCGGCATCACCTACAACATCCAGGCCGCGGGCGACCACCCCTCGCTCGACGTCCTGTCGGTGTACGCCACCGGCGGCGGCGTGTGGTTCATCCTCCAGGCCCTGCTGCTGGGCTGGAAGTCGCGCCAGCTGCGGACGCGGACCGTCTGACGGGCGTACCCGCGCAGACGAACGCTCCCGCCCGCGCCTTCGAGGCGCGGGCCGGAGCGTTCTCGTCGTTCGTGGGCGCAGGTCAGCCGACGCGGTAGCGCACGGGCAGGGACAGCACCCCGCGGATGATGCCGGACCCGATCCACTCCAACGAGCTTGCGGGGACGGCGAGTTCGAGTTCGGGGACCCGGGCGAGCAGGGTGCGCAGGGCGACGGTGGCCTCCAGGCGGGCGAGCGGGGCGCCCAGGCAGTGATGGATGCCGTGCCCGAAGGCCAGATGACGGGCGCCCGGCCTGGCCACGTCGAGCACGGCCGGGTCGCCGCCGTCGGCCTGTGGGGCGTCGCGGCCGGCCGCACCGAGCGCGACGACGACCATGCCGCCGCGGGGGATCGCCACCCCGCCCAGTTCGATGTCCTCGGCCGCGTAGCGGTTGGTGGAGCGTTCGACGGAGGTGTCGTGCCGCAGGAACTCCTCCACCGCGCCCGGCATCAGTTCGGGCCGCTCGCGCAACAGCCGTAGCTGATCGGGGTGTTGGAGCAGGGACAGCACGGCGTTGCCCAGCAGGTTCACGCTGCTCTCGTGGCCGGCGACGACCAACATCAGCGCCGTGCCCACGAGTTCCTCCTCGGTGAGCCGGCCGTCCTCCTCGTCGCGCACGGCGACCAGCGCCGACAGCAGGTCGTCCTGCGGGACGCGGCGCTTGTCCGCGACCAGGCCGGCCAGCAGCGCGTGCAGCCCGGCCAGCGCCGTGCGGTGTTCCGGCGAGGCCACCTGGAGCGCCTGGGACGACCAGCGGCGGAAGTCCAGGTGGTGCTCCTCGGGAATGCCGAGGAGGTCGGCGATGACCGTGGCCGGCAGCGGGGCGTTGAACGCCTCCACGAGGTCGGTCTCGCCCGCGGGCGGCAGCGCGTCGATCAGACCGTGGGCGATCTGCTCGATGCGCGGGGCCAGTTCGGCGGTGCGGCGCGGGGTGAAGGCCGCGGAGGCCAGCCGGCGCAGCCGGGTGTGCTCGGGCGGGTCGGCCTCCATCATCTGGGCGCCGAGTCCGACCGAGGGCCGGTTCAGTACGTAGCCCGCTGCGGCCAGGGCATCGGCGGCGGGCGTGGCGTCCTTGAGCAGCGCGGGATGGGCCAGCGCCTCCCGGGCCAGGTCGTGACCGACCACCACCCAGCCCCGCAGGCCGAGGTGGAACTCGGCCGGATGGATGGGGCCGAGCCCGCGCAACCGGGCGTAGCGAGCCGGGGCGTCGGCCTTGAAGGCGGAATCGATGACCACCCGGCCGTCCCGGTACGGGGAGTCCTGATCCGGTGCGTCCTGGTCCGGTGCGTCCTGGTCCGGTGCGTCCTGGTGGGGGCTCACGAAATGTCCCAAACCTCTCGTCAGACTCGGCGGTCGTCCTGACAACGTGCCGGATCCGCCGAAGGTTCATCCGCCCCACCCGCGCACGGACGTGCCGCAGGGGCACGCGCGATGCACGTGCACCCGGGGGCGGGCACCGGCCGCTTCGTGACATCCACGGTCCGTCCCGCGTCACCGGCGGCGAAGGGGGCACGGCTGCGGGCCCCCGGCCCTCCCCTTGCTTTAATGGTCGTTCCAGAACGGGTGCGCCGGGGGGCGGGTGTGGGCAGGGCGGAATTCGGCCGGCTGCTGCGGGCGGCACGGCAGCGCTCCCTGCTGACCCTGGAGAGCCTCGCGGAGACCTCCGGCGTGAGCGTCCGCGCGATCAGCGACATGGAGCGGGGACAGAGCCTGCCGCGGCAGGCGACGCTCAGCGAGCTGATGGACGCCCTGGACCTGGACGAGGACGAGCGGCGCCGGTTCGTCGAGGCGTCCGCCCGCCGTGCCGGACGCAGCGCCGGACGGGTGCCGCGGCAACTGCCGCCCGGCCTGGCGGCGTTCCGCGGCCGTACCGACGCGCTGGCGACGGCGTACGGGCTCACCGCACAGGCCGCCCGCGCGGAAGGCGGACACGTCGTCGTCGCCGTGATCGGCGGGATGGCGGGCGTGGGCAAGACGACGCTGGCCGTGCACTGGGCGCACCAGGTCGCGGACCGGTTCCCGGACGGGCAGCTGTACGTGAACCTGCGCGGCTTCGAGGACGCGACCCGGCCCATGGACCCGGCCGAGGCCCTGGGCGGGTTCCTCGCCGCCCTGGGGGTGTCGGACCTCGACATGCCGCGCGGCACCGAGGAGCGCAGCGCCCTCTTCCGGGAGCGGACGGCGTCCCGGCGGCTGATCGTCGTGCTGGACAACGCGCGCGACGAGGAGCAGGTCAGACCGCTGCTGCCGGCCTCGACCGGATGCCTGACCGTGGTCACGTCGCGCAGCCAGCTCTCCGGCCTGGTCGCCGTGGAGGGCGCGACGCCGGTGGGCCTTGACGTGTGGACGCGCGAGGAGGCGCTGTCCGCGCTCGCCGCGAGGATCGGCGAGGAGCGCTGCCGCGCGGAACCCGAGGCGGCCGCGGCACTGGTGGAACGGTGCGGACACCTCGCCCTGGCGGTCGCGATCGTCGCCGCCCAGGTCAGCGCGACACCGCAGCTCCCGCTCCGGACGGTCGTACGGGAGCTGCGCGGGACCGGACCGCTCCTTGACGCCCTGTCGGCCGGCGCCCGGCGCAGCGACGTCCGGGCCGTGTTCTCGTGGTCGTACCGGACCCTGCCGCCGGAGACGGCCGTCTTCTTCCGGCACCTGGCCCTGCACCCCGGCCCGTCGGTGTCGGCGGAGGCGGCCGCCTCGCTCGCCGGTGTCGGCATGCGGGAGGCCCGCCGGATGCTGCGGCAGCTGAGCGCCGTCAACCTGCTGTCGCGGGACGCGGAGGGCCGCCACGTGCTGCACGACCTCGTCCGGGCCTACGGCGTCGAACTCGTCGAGCAGGAGAAGGACGACGGCCTCGCCGCCCGGATCCGGCTGCTGGACTACCTGCGCCACAACGCCGACATCGCCAACCGCTTCCTGGGGCCCGCCTCCACGGCGGAGGCCGTGCCTCCGGCCGAGGGCGTGGTGAGCGTCGCGCTCGGCACCCGGGAGGAGGCGCTGGACTGGTTCCGCCAGGAGGAGACGTCCGTCTCGTCGGCCCTGCGCTCCATGAACGATCCGCGGCTGCTGCGCATCGGCATGACCCTCACGCAGGACTGGGTGGGCTACTACTCCGTCATGGGGCGCTGGAGCGAGGAGATCGCGACCAAGCGCATCGGCCTGGACGCCGCGCAGCGGCTGGACGAGCCGGCCGCCGTCGTCCGCAACGCCGCGGCCCTCGCCCGCGCGCTGGCGGAGACGGGGCGGACCGACGAGGCGGACCGGTACGTCGAGCTGATGCTCGGCCAGCTGGACCGGATCGGCCCGGTGGAGCGGGCCTTCGCCGAACGGACCGTCGGCTGGGTCCGTGGCCGTCAGAAGCGCCACGAAGAGGCCCTGCACCATGCCCGCAGGGCGCTGGAGATCTACCGGACGCTGGGCGACGACCGGTCCACGGCCCGTGAGATGAACGCGGTGGCCTGGTACCTGGCCCTGCTCGGCCGGTACGAGGAGACCATCGCCCTGTGCGAGGAGGCCGTCCCCCTGCTGCAGCGGGACGGCAACCTCCGCATCGAGGCGGCCGCCTGGGACACCATGGGCTACGCCCGCCAGCACCTCGGCCGGCTCGACGGCGCGATCGCGGACTACCGGGAATCGCTGCGGGTCTACGGAGAGGCCTTCGACGGCTACAACCAGGCCGAGGTGCTCGACCACCTCGCGACCGCACAGCGGGAGAAGGGCGATCACGCGGGGGCGCGGGCGAGTTGGCTGCGTGCGGCCGACCTGCTGAGCGCGATCCACAGCCCGCGCGCGGAGCGGATGCGCGCCAACGCGGAGGCGTCGCGCGGTCACGGGGATCTGCTCTAGCAGGTCTGGACCGCTCACTCACACGTATTCCCGAAGCATGCCTGATGCGCACCTGACGTGTGCCCGCTCGATGACATGTGACCCTCACCTCACCACACCCTTCGCATTGGACAAGAGGCCACTGGACCTTTAACGTCGAGAACGTAAAGTTCCACTGGCCTCTTAAGTGGGGCGGGGGACGAACCGAATCGAGGAATCGTCATGAACAAGACCTGGCTGATCACCGGAAGCTCCCGCGGCCTCGGCCGCGCCGTCGCCGAGGCCGTGCTGGAGGCGGGCCACAACCTGGTCGCCACCGCCCGCCGCACCGAGGCACTGAACGACCTCGCCGAGCAGTACGGCGACCGGGTCCGGCTGGTGACCCTGGACGTGACCGACGCCGAGGCGGCGCGGCGCGCCGTGCAGGCCGCCGTAGATGCTTTCGGCCGCCTGGACGTGGTCGTGAACAACGCCGGCTACGCCGACATGGCGGCCATCGAGGACATGACCGAGCAGACCTTCCGCGACCAGATCGACGCCAACCTCTTCGGTGTCGTCAACGTGTCCCGGGCCGCCCTTCCGGTCCTGCGCGAGCAGGGCTCGGGGCACATCATCCAGGTCTCCTCCGTCGGTGGACGCGTCGGCGTCCCGGGCCTGGGCGCCTATCAGGCGGCCAAGTGGGCCGTCGGCGGTTTCTCCGAGGTCCTCGCCAAGGAGGTCGCCCCCCTCGGCATCAAGGTCACCGTCGTCGAGCCGGGCGGCATGCGCACCGAGTGGGCCGGCTCCTCCATGGCCACCCCGCCGGTCAGCGCCCCCTACGAGGCCGTGGTCGGGGGCGCTGTCGAGGGCATCCGCGGCGCGCACGGACAGCAGCCCGGCGACCCGGCCCGTATCTCCCAGGTCCTGCTCGACATCGCCGAGAGCGACCGGCCGCCCCTGCGCCTCCTCCTGGGCAAGGACGCCGTCGCCGCAGCCGGGGCCATGGCCGAACGGCTCGCCGCGCAGGACGCCGAATGGCGGGCCGTCAGCGAATCCGTGTGACAGCCGCGGCCTGGCACCCGCCGTATGACACCCGCCGGGAGGCGCCCTCGGCGGCGGCGCGGGCGGGGCTTGGTGACGGCGGGGCTTAGGGTGATCGCAGGCGGCGCCGGACCCGGGCCGCGGGACAGTTCCCTGGGGAAACGACGATGACGGACGAGCGGCCGGCCGCCTTCCAGCGTGCGCGCAGCGCCGAGCAGCGCGAGCTGCGCAAGCAAGCCATTCTCGACGCGGCGACCGAACTCCTGGGCGAGATGACGGTCGGCGAGATCAGCCTGCGGGAGCTCAGCCGCCGGGTCGGGCTGTCGAAGACCAACGTCGTGCGCTACTTCGAGACCAGGGAAGCGGTCTTCTTCGAACTGCTCAACCGGTCCCTGGCGCAGTGGATCGAGGAACTGTCCGCGGACCTGGCCGCCGCCGGGCCCGCCGCTCCCGACGCGGTCACCGACACCGTGGCCCGGTCCCTGGCGGAACGGCCCCTGCTGTGCGGCCTGTTCAGCGCGCTCGGCCCTGAGCTGGAACGGAACATCTCCGCCGAGGCCGTCCGTGAGTTCAAGCTCGTCCACGTCCGGCTCCTGGACGAGCTGGCCGGTCTGCTGCGGAGCCACATCACCGCGCTGACCCCGGACGCGGCCCGCGAACTCGTCTCCCTGACCGTCGTGTACACCGCCGGGCTCTGGCCCTTCGCCCACCCGTCGGACGCCGTCGCCGAGGCCCAGCGCACCCCCGAACTCGCGGACACGAAGGTCGACTTCGCCACCCGGCTCGGCCGCACCCTGCACGTCGGCGTCATCGGACTGCTGCGCCTTCCGTGACCCCGCGGCCGCAGCGCGCCGCGCAACATCAAGAACATAACCTGCTTGACAGGTTACGTGTGTGGGTTCAGTCTTACTCATGTGCCACGGTGCACTCACACGTCCTGCCGACGGGAGCAGAACCATGAACACGATCCGGTACCCCCTTTTCGCCGGACCGCTGAGCAAGGAGCAGCAGGCCATGGAGGAGCTGCACCGGCGGGTGAACTGCAACGACCGTCGGGAGCAGCCCCGGGAGGCGGAGGAATACGCCCGAAAGGCACGCCAGTTGGCGGCCGTCACGTTCCTCGGGGCCGTGCTGTGACCTCCGTGTCCTGCGGCCGGCAAGGCGGTGCCGGACGCGTACAGTCGTCCGACTCACACGCGCAGAACACCCGGATTCCTGGCACGCAGTCATTCGACGGATGTGTGTGCGTCGACGGCCGGACGAAACTGGTCGGGCGCTCCTCGGCCGAGGTGAGTCCCGGTGTACGGGCCGCCTCCGCCCGAGCGGTTCCCCCTCCGCCCGCGCAGCGCCCACGACCGACGAGAGGCCCTCCGTATGTCCACCTTCGCCGAACACGTCATCGCCTCGCTCAAGGCATCCGGGGTGCGCCGTCTGTACGGCCTGCCGGGTGACTCGCTCAACGGCCTGACGGACGCCATCCGCCGGGAGGAGGACGTCGACTGGGTCCATGTGCGGCACGAGGAGAGCGCCGCCCTCGCGGCGGCGGCCGAGGCCGGACTGACCGGAGACCTCACCGTCTGCGTCGGCAGCTGCGGCCCCGGCAACCTGCACCTGATCAACGGCCTCTTCGACGCCCAGCGCAGCCGCGTCCCCGTGCTTGCCATCGCCGCCCAGATCCCGGGCAGCGAGATCGGCTCCGGCTACTTCCAGGAGACCCGCCCGCAGGAGCTGTTCGCCGACTGCAGCGTCTACGCGGAGGTCGTCACAAGCCCCGAGCACGGCCCCCGCGTCCTGGAGACGGCGATGCGCGCGGCCGTCGAACGCAGGGGAGTGGCGGTCGTCGTCGTCCCCGGCGAGATCTTCCTCGGCAAGACCCCCCGCGACCTGGCCCCCACGGTGGTGCGCCCGGCCCGCACCGTCGTCCGCCCGGACGACGAGGCCCTGCGCGAGGCCGCCGCGCTGCTGAACGACGCGCGGCGGGTGACGATCCTGGCGGGCGCCGGCGCGGCCGGGGCCCACGTCGACCTGGTCCGGCTTGCCGAGACCCTCAAGGCACCCGTCGTGCACGCCCTGCGCGGCAAGGAGTACGTCGAGTACGACAACCCGTACGACGTCGGCATGACCGGCCTGCTCGGCTTCGCCTCCGGCTACAAGGCGATCGAGGAGGCCGACACCCTGCTGATGCTGGGCACCGACTTCCCCTACCGGCAGTTCTATCCGCAGGGCGCGAAGGTCATCCAGCTCGACGTCCGCGGCGAGCAGATCGGCCGCCGCACCCACGTCGACCTGCCGCTGGTCGGCAGCGTCCGCGACACCCTGCCCGCGCTGCTGCCGCTGCTGTCCGTCAAGAGCGCGCGGGGGCACCTCGACGACGCCCTCGCGCACTACGCCCGTACCCGCAGATCACTCGACTCGCTCGCCGTCAACGACCGCGAACGCACCCCGATCCACCCGCAGTTCGTGGCGAGCACCATCGACCGCCTCGCAGCCGACGACGCCGTCTTCACCGTGGACGTCGGCTCCCCGGTGGTGTGGGCGGCCCGCTATCTCACGTTCAACGGACGGCGGCGGCTGATCGGTTCGTTCAACCACGGCACGATGGCGGGCGGCCTGCCGCACGCCGTGGGCGCACAGGCCGCGTACCCGGGCCGCCAGGTCGTCTCGCTGTCCGGCGACGGCGGGCTCACCATGCTGCTCGGCGAACTGTTCACGCTGCGGCAGAACCGCCTGCCCGCCAAGATCGTGGTCTTCAACAACGGCTCCCTGAACTTCGTCGAGCTGGAGATGAAGGCCGCCGGCATCGTCAACTACGCGACCGAGCTGGACAATCCGCAGCTCGCCGAGGTCGCCGCCGCGGTCGGCCTGTGGTCACGCCGCGTCGAGCGGCCCGGTGACCTGGAGGACGCGCTCAAGGGCGCCTTCGCCCACGAAGGGCCTGCCCTCGTCGAGGTCATGACGGCACGTCAGGAGCTGTCCGTGCCACCCGCTGTCACGGTGGAGCAAGCCAAGGGCTTCACCCTCTACGCCATCCGCACCGTCCTGTCCGGCCGCGGCGAGGAACTCCTCGACCTGGTCACGACCAACGTGTCCCGCCGCCTCCTGCGCTGACCGCGCAGCACAGCCGACCGAAGAACCCGAAGACACCCGAACACAGCCGCAAAAACCGCCGCGCGCGACAACGTAGTTGCCTCAGGCAATGACGGCGCTGTCACCACGTAAGGAACCACTCCCATGACAACCACCCCGAACACAGGTGTGCGGGCGCACGCCCCTCACGAAGGAGGTGCCGCCCACCCGCCGATGACCCACGCGCAGATCATGCGCGCCCTGTCGGGACTGCTGCTCGGACTGTTCTGCGCCATCCTCTCCTCGACCGTCGTCACCAACGCGCTGCCCCGGATCATCGGCGACCTCGGCGGCGGACAGAGCGCCTACACCTGGGTCGTCACCGCGTCCCTGCTGGCGGTGACCGCCTCGACTCCGCTGTGGGGCAAGCTCGCCGACCAGTTCAGCAAGAAGATCCTGGTCCAGTCGTCGCTGGTCGTCTTCGTCCTCGGCTCCCTGCTGGCCGGGCTCGCCCAGAACCCCGCCACCCTGATCGGCGCCCGGGTCGTCCAGGGCCTCGGCGGTGGCGGTCTGTCCGCCCTCGCCCAGGTCGTGCTGGCCGCGATGATCTCCCCACGGGAGCGCGGCCGTTACTCCGGATACCTGGGCGCCACCTTCGCCGTCGCCACCGTCGGCGGCCCGCTGCTCGGCGGCGTCATCACCGACACCTCATGGCTCGGCTGGCGCTGGTGCCTGTTCGTCGGCATCCCGTTCGCCGTCGTCGCGCTGGTCGTGCTGCAGCGGACCCTGGACCTGCCCGTGATCAGGCGTCAGGTCAAGGTCGACTGGGCCGGCTCCTTCTTCGTCACCGCGGCCGTCTGCGTCCTGCTGGTCTGGGTCACCTTCGCCGACGACAAGTACGCCTGGCTGTCCTGGCAGACGTACACCCTGGTCGGTGCGGCGATCCTGCTGACGCTGGTCTTCCTGTTCGTCGAGACGAAGGCGAGCGAGCCGGTCATCCCGCTGCGGCTGTTCCGCAACCCCACCATCGCCCTCGCCTCCGTCGCCTCCCTGTTCGTCGGCATCGCCCTGTTCGCGGGCACCGTCTTCTTCAGCCAGTACTTCCAGCTGGCCCGCGGCGCGTCGCCGACCATGTCGGGCGTCATGACGATCCCGTTCATCGCGGGCCTGTTCGTCTCCTCCACCGTCTCCGGACGGATCATCACCCGCACCGGGAAGTGGAAGGGCTGGCTGCTGGCGGGCGGTGTCCTGCTCTCGGCCGGTCTGGCCCTCCTCGGCATGCTCCGCTACGACACGTCGTACCTGTACATAGCGTTCTGCATGGCCCTGATGGGTCTCGGAGTCGGCATGACGCTCCAGAACCTCGTGCTGTGCACCCAGAACCAGGTGTCCCCGGGCGACCTCGGCGCCGCGTCCTCCACGGTGACCTTCTTCCGCTCCCTCGGCGGCGCGGTGGGCGTCTCCGTGCTCGGCTCGGTCCTCACCACCCGGATCGGCCACTACGCCCGCGAGACCATCACCCAACTCGACGCGCAGGACAGGGCGACGGCCGCGACGGCCTCCGGCGGCGGCCGGCTGCCTGACCTGGCCCTGCTGCCCGCCCCCGTCCGTACCTGGCTGGAGGGCGCCTACGGCCACGGCATCGGCGACGTCTTCCTGTACGTCGCTCCGATCGCCCTGCTCGCCCTGCTCGTCACCCTGTTCATCAAGGAGGTCCCGCTGCGCGCGTCCAGCGGTCTGGCCCAGGCGGCGGAGGCGGGCCGGACCGCCTCCGAAGTCCCCGCGGGCATCGCCGTCCACGGCCGCATCCGCGTCGCCGGGGGCGATCTCGTCCCGGCCGGCGAGGTCACGCTGACCACCGTGGACGGGAGCGAGCTGGGCCGGTCGGCCGCCCGGCCCGAGGGCTCGTACACGCTGGACGTGCCCGGCGCCGGACAGTACGTCCTGATCGCCTCCGCCGACGGCTACCGGCCACAGACGTCCACGATCGTGGTGGCCGAGGAGCCCGTCGCGCACGACATCCTGCTGACGGTACCGACGGGCTGACCGCCCTTCGGGGCCCCGGGCCGAGCCGCCGGCCCGGCCCGGGGCCCCGCCCTTGTCGACGTAGACGGGCGCGGCACACGGGCTGACCTTGCGTGGGGGATACACAAACCGTAGGGCTCCCCCTATGGTCCGCCCGCCGGGCCGTTGGGCATGCTGAGAGCATGTGCATCAACATCGTCGTCGTCGACGACGACCCCGGGTTCCGCCGCGTCGCCACGATGCTGTTGACGGCGCGGGGCCTGCGTGTCGTGGCGGAGTCCCGGGACGGCGCGTCCGCCCTCGCCGCGGTGCGGGACCACCGCCCCGACGGGCTGCTGCTCGATCTCCACCTGCCGGACACGGACGGACTGACCGTGGCCCGCCAGGTCACCGAGGAGCAGAACCCGCCGCGGATCGTGCTGACGTCCACCGACAAGTCGCTCTGGTCGCACGAGGAGTTGGAGCGGGCCGGAATCGAATCCTTCGTCGCCAAGGACAGACTGTTCGACGCGGATCTGCGGAGCCTGTTCAGCCCCACCGCTTCGTGACGCAGGCCCCCGCGCGGGCCGGCGTCACCCGCGTCACTGCTTCAGGTAGCGCAGCACGGCCAGCACCCGCCGGTGCTGGCCCGTGGCGGTCTGGCTGAGTCCCAGCTTGAGGAAGATGCCGGTCACGTGCCGCTCCACGGCGGCGACGCTCACGAACAGCTTCTCGGAAATGCCCTTGTTGGAGTGGCCCTCGGCCATCAGCGCCAGAACCTCCCGCTCCTTGGGCGTCAGCGCCGCCAGCGGGTCCTCCGGACGCTTGCGGCCCAGCAGCGCCGCGATCACGTCCGGGTCGAGGGCCGAGTCACGGGCCACGACCCGCTCGACGGCGTCGATGAGGATCTGCGGGCTGGCCACCTTCTCCTTCAGGAGATAGCCGACGCCACCCGGATCGTCCCCGACCAGATCGAGCGCGTACGACGCGTCGAGGTACTGGGACAGGACGATGACGGCGGTCTCCGGCCGCGCGGCCCGTATCTTCCGCCCGGCGCGCAGCCCGTCGTCCGCCAGGTCCGGCGGCATCCGGATGTCGGTGATCACCACGTCGGGCCGGTGCTCCTCGGCGGCGGCGACCAGGTCCACCGCGTCGTCGACCGCCGCGACCACGTCGATGCCGGCCCGGCGCAGAATGGTCGCGATTCCTTCGCGCACGATCGGCTGGTCCTCGCCGAGCACCGCCCGCAGTGGTTGGCTCATGGCGGCATCCTAGCCTGCGGTAGTGCCACAAACATATGACGGGACGTGTGATCGGCCGCGCTCCCGTGTTTGAGCGAGAGCGACTGGGCCCCGGGGCGCGGCACCGCACGTGCGGGGTGCGGAACGGTGCCGAAGTCGTCGGCCACGGCGTGGGGTAGACCCTACAACCGGGTGAGGGAGCCCCCAGCAAGGGCGAGGGACCACACGACAGACCCGGATGCGCGCCACTCACAGAATGAGTCACATGGAACCCGGGATCCCTCCGGCCCACGAGCCCACACACATGTGGTTGACGAACGGAAACAGGACATGGCGCAGCTGGACATCCCGCGGGACGAGGCCCGACGGCCCGTGCGCCGCTTCGGTGCCCGGGTGGTCGCCGGCCCGGGCGGTGCCCTCACGCGGCGGACCATGCTCGCCGGATCACTCTCGTCCGCCCTGGTGGGATGCGTGCTGATCACCGTGCCCGTACCCACGCCGGAGGAGGCGGGAACGCTCTTCGGGGTGCACATGGCCGTGCAGGGAGTGCTCCATCTGCTTGCGGTGCGCGACTCGATGGCGTCGGCGACGGTCCGCCGGCTGCTGGCCGCCGGAGGGCTCGCGGCGCTCGCGCTGGGCGTCGCCCTCTGGCACGGCTGGGCGGACACGGCGTTCCTGCTCGGCGTGTGGACAGGCTGCGGCTGGCTGCTGCGGGGACTCACCATGGCCGTCTCGGTCACCTCGTCCTCGGTGAGCCATGTCTTCGTCTACGACGACCTGTTGAACGCGGTGATCGTGTCGGCCGGTCTGTTCATGACGGCCTTCCCCTTCGAGTCCCTGGCGCAACTGGCCGACGTCGGCGGCCTCGTCCTCGTGGCCACCGCGGCGGTGGAGGCGTTCGCCGCCGCCCGCCGCCATCCCGGCACGCTCCGGGCCATCGACTGACGCGAACGAACCCCTCTCCGTCCCGCGGCCGACCGGCCGGTCCCTCTAGGAGGCCACCATGAAGAAGTGCCAGCTCTCCCTGCAGATCGCGCACTGGGTGTTCGACGACCTCGCCCTGCCGCGCACCTGCGAGGTGTCGTACGACAGCACCGATCCGCTCGCCGTCGCCCTGGCCTTCGAGACCGGCGGGCGGCAGCCGGTGCGCTGGGTCCTGTCCCGTGACCTGATGGCCGAGGGGCTGGCCGACCACGTGGGCGAGGGCGACGTCCGGCTGTGGCCGGTCCACGACGACGACGGCGAACTCACCTCGCTCTGCGTCCGCCTGGGCAGCGGCCACACCGCGCTGATCGAGTTCGACGCCGAGCCGGTCGCGAACTGGCTGGCCAGGACCTACGAGATGGTGCCGCGCGGCACCGAACTGGACGGCGTGGACTGGGACGAGCTCGTCCAGCGGGTCGAGTGAAGAAGCGACTGAGGCAGTCGGCGGAAGCCAGAGACAGATGACCGGATCACGGCTTTCCAGTTTTCGTTGAATGCGCAAGTGTATGGGCGTACGGATCACATGTGTCGAGGTCGACGACCGGCCCGGTACATCCACACATCCACACATCCACACGTTCACACAGCGACATATCGACAGGGAGTAGGACATGCGCACACCGTGGAAGCGCGGACTCGTGGCCGTGGCAGCGGCGACGTCGGGAGCGGCCGTGTTCGCGGGCGTCGGCTTGGTCCAGCCCGCCGCGGCCGTCGAGATCGGAGGGATCGCCTTCTACACGAACCACGACTTCAGCGGCACGGAAGTGCGCGCCGACCCCGCGGACCACGAGTGCCACACCCTGCCGCAGGCCATGTACTCGGTGCAGAACTACTCGCTCACCCAGTACATGGACGTCTACTACAAGGCCGACTGCGCTCCGGGGGTGCCCGACTCCCCCTACACCGACGCCGTCCTGCGGCTGGACGGCCTGCACCAGAGCGGCACCGAGGTCGCGACCGGGTTCCGCAGTTACCGGGTGCTCGCCACGACTCCGTAGCCACATACCGGCCCCCGGCCGTGCCGAGTCGTCAGGGAATCGGCACGGCCGCCCCGCCGCCTGCGTCAGTCCGTCAGTCCTTGAGCGCGTAGAAACGCATCGGCGAGTTCGGTTCGAAGCCGATCCGCGGGTACACCGGAGCCCCGGCGGCGGTCGCGTGCAGCGTCGCCCGGGTCAGTCCGGTGGCGCGGGCCCCCTCGTGCAGCGCCTTGCGGGTGACCGCCTCGCCGTAGCCGCGGCGTTCCCAGGCCGGATCCGTGGCGACGAGTGCGACGAACAGACGCCCCTCGGCCTCCACCGCGCCGGCACAGGTCACCGGCACCCCGTCCCGCAGACCCAGGAAGGCGTGCACCCGGTCGCGCCACAGCGCGGAGCCGGCCAGGCCGTCGCGGCCGTCCTCGACGGGGAACCCGTAAGCTCGCGCGTTGATGTCGGCGAAGGCCAGCAGGTGCGCGTCGGTCGTCACCCGTACGAAGTCCAGCTCGGGGTGGACCGGTTCGGGAACGGGCAGGAAGTCCCCGGCCATCCCGGTGCCGGGGAAGGCGTGTTCGAGACCGGCCTGTCCGGCCGCCGCGTCGAGCCCGGCCCGGGCGTCGTCCCGCAGGAGGTCGTCGAAGACCCACAGGAAGCCCGGGTGCTCCTTCGACCGCATGATCCCGGCCGCCTCGTCGAGCCGCTGTCGCAGGAGGCCGGGCCCCACGCCGACCTCGGTCAGCGTGAGGCAGTTCCAGAAGGCGAAGCGGCAGTCCGCCCAGCGGACGGCGATGCCGGGGAGGTCGCGGACGTCCGCGTCCGGGTCCCGGTCGAGCACCATGGCACGCCAGGCCACGGAGAGCTGTTCCATCGATTCGATCGAGTCCGCCAGATCGTGCACCAGAACCCCTCAGGTCGTCGGTGTGCGGGAGCAGCCCGCTCTGTGTGAACGACGCCGGACGTGTGAGGGTTCACCGAGGTGTGCGCGGAGCACCCCGTTCGAGCCGTTCGACATGTGAGACACCTCTGCGAATGTTCAATCCAGAACTGCTACGTTGACGGCCTTCCCGGGCCATCGGCACGGATCGGCACGGGCGCCGTCGTGCGGCCCGGCTCGGAGTGGGGATGGACAAGGGGACGTTCGGCCGGCTGCTGCGCCGGGCACGGCAGCGTTCACTGCTGACGATCGAGGGCCTCGCCGAGGCGTCCGGGGTGAGCGGACGCGCCATCAGCGACATGGAACGGGGCCACAGTCTGCCGCGCCAGTCGACGCTCGCCGAGCTGATGGACGCGCTCGGCCTGGACGAGGACGAGCGAAGCAGTCTCGTGCGGGCGGCCTCCCGACGGGCGCCGCAGGCCGTGGTGCCCCGCCAACTGCCGCCCGACCTGGCCCAGTTCCGCGGCCGCGACGCGGCCCTCGCCACCGTCCACGACCTCACCGACCGCGTCACCGGCCAGGGCGGACACGTCGTCATCTCCGCGATCGGCGGCATGGCAGGTGTGGGCAAGACGACGCTCGCCGTGCGCTGGGCGCACCAGGTGGCGGACCGCTTCCCCGACGGCCAGCTGTATGTGAACCTGCGCGGGTTCGAGGCGTCGGAACACCCCCTGGACCCCGGTGAGGCGCTCGGCGGCTTCCTGCGGGCGCTCGGGGTGCCGAGCGGCGACATCCCGTCCGGCGTCGACCGGCGCGGCGCGCTGTTCCGGGAGCTGACCGCGGACCGGCGGCTGATCGCCGTCCTGGACAACGCCAAGGACCCGGAGCAGGTCGGACCGCTGCTGCCGACGTCCCCGGGATGCCTGACCATCGTCACCTCCCGCAACCAGCTGTCAGGGCTGGTGGCCGTCGAGGGCGCCGCGTCGATCAACCTGGACGTGTGGGGACAGGACGAGGCGCTCGCGGCGCTCGCCGCCAGGATCGGGGAGGAGCGCTGCCGCGAGGAACCCGAGGCCGCCGCCGAACTGGTCGGCCTGTGCGGCTTCCTGCCGCTCGCGGTCGCCGTGGTCGGTGCCCAGCTCAGCAGCGAACCGCGGATGCCGCTGCGCCTCGCGGTACGCGAACTGCGGCGGACCCGGCCGCGGCTCGACGCCCTGGCCACCGACGACCTGCGCGTGGACGTCCGCACCGTCTTCTCCTGGTCCTACCGGGCGCTCACCGCCGGGACGGCCCGCTTCTTCCGGTACGTGTCCCTGCACCCGGGCCCGGCCGTGTCCGCCGAGGCCGCCGCCACGCTCGCGGGCGTGGAACTGACACCGGCCCGCCGCCACCTGCGCGCACTGACCGCGGCCAGCCTCCTCTCCCGCGACGCCGACGGCCGTTACATACAGCACGACCTGGTGCGGGCCTACGGCGGCGAACTGGCCGACCAGGAGGACGACGACCGCCTCGGCGCGCAGGCCCGCCTGCTGGACTACCTGCGCCACAACGCCCACACGGCCAACCGCCACGTGTCGCAACTGGACCCCGAACCGGAGGAGCAGCCACTGGACGGTGTGGTGCACGTGGTGCTCGCCGACCGCGACGAGGCGCTCCACTGGTTCCGCCAGGAGGAGTCGGCCGTGGGACCCGCCGTGCTGTCCCTGGACGATCCGCGGCTGCTGCGCCTGCGCGGCAACTGCGCGCGGGAATGGATCGGTTACAACGAAGTGGTGGGCCGCTGGTCCGAGGAGATCGGCACGGCACGCGTCGGGCTCGACGCCGGTCTCGCGCTCGACGACCCGGTGGCCACCGTACGCAGCCGCTCGAACCTGACGCGTGCGCTGCTGGAGACGGGACACACCGAGGAGGTCGAGGCGTCGATCGACGCGATGCTCGCGGATCTGCACCGGCTGCCGCCCGAGGTGCGGGCCCGTATCGAGTGCGAGATCGGGTTCTTCCGCATCCGTCAGGGCCGCTTCACCGAGGCCCTGCTCCATCCGCGGCGGGCCCTGGAGATCTACCGCGGGATCGGCCGGCCGGACGGGATCGCGAGCACGCTCAGCAATGTCGGCTGGGTCCTGGCCCACCTGGGGGAGTACGAGGCGGCCATCGCCACCTGCGAGGAGGCGCTGCCGTTGTTGCGGCAGGTGGGGGACCGCCGGTTCGAGGCGGGTGCCTGGGACGCGATCGGCCGCGCCCAGCAGGGACTCGGCCGGCTCGACGCCGCGGTCACCGGCTACCGCACGGCGTTGCGGCTCTTCGAGGAACTCCTCGACGACTACAACCGGGCCGGAGTCCTCGACCACCTCGCGTCCGCCCAGCTGGAGCAGGGGGAGGAGGCGCAGGCCCGGGCGAACTGGGTGTGCGCCGCCGAGCTGTTGACCGCCCTGCGCGTGCGCGACGCCGCGCAGATGTGGGCCAAGGCGGAATCCCTGCCGTCGAGGGCGGACTGACCCTCCCGGAGCACGTCAGCGAGCACGTCAGCGAGCACGTGAGTGTGTACGTCAGTCCAGCGCCTTCAAAGCCCCCGACACGGCGGCCTCCAAGAAGGCCCGGTCCGCCCCCGCGCTGCCCATGACGCGCAGGCCCTGGACGAACGTGGTGAGGAAGCGGGCCAGCTCCACCGGGCTGTGGGCGGCCCGCAGTTCGCCGCGCCGCTGAGCCCGTTCCAGCGCGCGGGCGAGCACGGACTCCATCGCGGCCATGGCCGATCTCACCCGCTCGACCGTGGCGGGGTGGCCGGCCCGCTCGGTCGCGGCGCCGACCAGCAGGCAGCCCCGCTCGGGGGCGGCCAGGTCGGCCGAGGCCAGGGCGAGCAGCAGGTCGCGCACGGTGACGCGGATGTCCGCGGTGGAGTCGAGGTGCTCCGCGAGACGGTCCACGAGGTCGTCGCAGTACCGGGCGAGCACCTGCGCGTAGAGACCTTCCTTGGATCCGAACGCCGCGTACAGACTGCCGCTTCCGATGCTCAGCCGCTCGGTCAGGAGGGGCAGTGAGGTGGCGGTGTAGCCGCGCTCCCGGAAGAGGTGTGCGGCCTGTTCCACTGCCAGCGCGGTGTCGAATCCACGAGGGCGCGCCATGGGTATGACCCTTTCCTCTGGTCCCTGCGCACGCGCGACGCGTGCGGCGGTCGGTACTGCACGGTCGCAGATCGCGCCGACGACGGCATGAGTACAACGACTGCAAGAGGGCGGCCGACGGGCCGCGGCGCCGCCGGTCGCCACGGGAAGTTCCAGGAGCGCCAGGGGATTGCCGGCCGCCGTCGCCATGAGGTCGCGCACCGTGTGCGGATCGGTTCCCGGACGACGCATCGCCAGCAGCGCCGCGGACTCGGCCAGAGTCAGCGGGCGCAGCGGCACCTCAGGCAGACCGGCCAACGACGCCGAGCGCGCCCCCTGGGTGAGCGCGGTCATCAGAACACCCATGGGATGACCGGCGGTTCTACGGGCGACGAACGCGAGCACCTCGGCGCTGGCTTCGTCCAGAGCGTCCCAGTCGTCGACGGCGATCAGCACAGGGCGTTCGGCGCCCGCCGACTCCAGAACCCGGAACACGGTGAAAGGCAGCCGCGCCCGATCCTCACGGGCGGGAGCACCATCCACCAGAAGCGCCTCCAGGACCTGACGGTCCCGGCCGGCCGGCGGCAGCCGGGCATCGCTCAGAAGGGGCCACAGGATCTGCAGCAGGCCCGGCATACCGGGCCGGACGCCACTCCGGCCGCCCGTGCAACGCAGCACCCGCATCCCGGCGGCCGCCGCCTGCTCGACACCGGCTTCCAGCAGTACCGACCTGCCCGACCCGGCGCCGCCGCGCACGACACGTGTCGCACCGTGTGTCACGGCCTCCCGTACGAACGCCCGCAGTTCCAGCAACTCGGCCTCGCGGCTGACCAGCCCGTCCTGTGCGGCCGGTCCGCAGGGCCCGGCGGGGGCCTGCGGAGGAGTGCGGACGCTCTGCTCCGCGGCGGTGAGGACGGAGACCTCGACCTGCGTGTTCATCAGTGACCCCCGTTCCTGGAGCGCCGGCCAGCATGCCCTTCCCCATCCCAGCGGACGCGGGCGCGCGGGAACAGGCAGTTCGCATGCAGCTTGCCGCGCCCGTCGACTGCGTCCGTTCTGCCTGTGCTCCCCGAACGGGCCCGGATACATTGTCCCGGCGGGGCGGACTCGGACATCACATGTAGGCGGGCATCAGGGTGCGTGGGTATCGGGGGCGGCAGCTTGGTCTGACCCGCCTGACCATCGTGGCGAGCAGTCTCTTCGCTCTGCTGATAGGTGTGGCGTTCACGGTGCTGCTGTGGGCGATCGCCGACGCGAACAGTTCCGTCTCGGCGCGCCGCGCGTCCCGGACGGCACTGGTGAAGTCCGGGAGCATGGAGCAGATCGTCCTCGACCTCGAAACGGGCCAGCGCGGCTTCGTGATCACCGGGCGGAAGGACTTCCTGGAGCCGTGGACGGCGGCCCGCAAGGCGTTCCCGGCGGAGGCCCGACGGTTCACGGCGTCGGTGACGTCGCCGGAACAGCGGCGGATCGCCGCCGAGATCACCAAGGGCGTGCGGTCCTACCTGAACGACTACTCGGTCCCGCTCGTCGACGCGGTACGGCGCGGGGACCGCGCGGCGTCCGGCGCGGCCGTGGCAGTGGAGGGCAAACGGCGGGTCGACGGCCTGCGGGCGCAGTTCGACCGGTACATGGAGGCCGAGCGCGTCCAGTTGGCGGAACGTACCGACGCCGCCGGCGCCAACAGCCGCCAGGCGGTGATCACGGCGGCCGTGGGTCTCGCGGCGTCGATCGGTCTTGTGGCCGTGGTCACGGTGCTCCAGCACCGGGCCGTGGTGCGGCCGGTGCGCGGCGCGGCGGCGGCCGCCCAGCGGCTCGCGGGCGGCGACCTCGGCGTACGGATACCCCCGAGCAAGGTGGCCGAGGTCGGCGCCCTCGGCGAGTCCTTCAACTCCATGGCCGTCTCCTTGCAGGACAGCCGCCGCCGCATCATGGAAAGCGTCGAGGCCGTGCACCGGCGCACGGCCCGCGACCTCCACGACGGGGCGCAGCAGCGCCTGGTCAGCCTGATGATCGGCCTCAGGCTGGCGCGCGAGATGGTGCCCGGGACGGAGACGACGGTGACCGAACTCCTCGACCAGTCGATCACCAACGCGCAGACGGCGATCGACGAGTTGAGGGAGCTCGCCTCCGGGATCTACCCGCTCGCGCTGACGGTGCGCGGCCTGGTGACGGCGGTGGAGGACCTGGCGTCCCGGTGCCCGGTGCCGGTCGTCGTCCACAGCACGTACGACCGCCGCATCTCCTCGGCCGTCGAGTCGAACGCGTACTTCATCGTGGCCGAGGCCGTGACGAACGCGGTGAAGCACGCCGAAGCCTCCCGGATCGACATCTACCTCGACCTCACCGAGGTGTTGCGGATACGTGTGGTGGACGACGGCGTCGGCGGCGTGGACACGGCGACACCGGGCAGCGGTCTCACCGGACTGACCGACCGGGTCGCGGCGTTCGACGGCAAGCTGTCGATCGAGTCGCCGCCCGGCGCCGGCACGTCGGTCCTGGTCCAGATCCCGGTGGGGGACTGACCGGGGCGGAACGTGCCACCGCCCGGCGCCCCACCCCGCTCCGCCTCGGCCCGGCGGAGGTCTGTCCCGCCCGCCGGTCCGGTCAGCAACCGGCGTGCGGCTCCTGCTTCTCCGGCAAATGAGTCTCGGCCCAGGTCCCGAGCTCGGCGAGGGCCGGTTCCAGGGCGCTTCCCGCCCGCGTCAACCGGTACGACACCCGCAGCGGGGGCCCCGCGTCGACGTCGCGCTCGACGAGCCCGGCGGAGCCCAGTTCGGTGAGCCGGTCGGAGAGCATCCGCTCGCTTATCCCCGGCACCGCCCGGCGCAGGTCCACGAAGTAGGCGGGTCCGCCGGTCAGCACGGCCAGGATCGGGCCGGTCCAGCGCTTGCCGAGCAGCTGGAACACCCGGGTGATGGCGGAACTGACCTGCCTGCAACCGGCGGCGTCGTGCTGCTGATCGACCGTCATGCGGTGAGGATACTTTCCTTTCTTGCGCTGTGCGGACGGCCAATGGGGGAGAAACATGTTCCCCGCTCCACCGGGCCGGCGGGACCGGGCCGCATACGGCGTGGGCCGGCCCCGGAGCTTTTGTAGGTGTTCAGAACCCGCGCCACACGTTGTCGAAGGCGGCGTTCTCGACCGAGCGCCGCTGACGTACGGCCTCCAGCTCCATCACGGCGTTCCCCACGGCGGCCAGGACCGTCACGGTCGCGTCGTCGGTGAGGTCATGGCCCGCGTCCAGGTCCTTGCCCACGTCCTGACCCTCGTCGTCGCCCTCTTTGCCCTTGTCGTCCGCCCGGTCGCCCAGTCCGACGGCGGCGGCGAGGGCCGCGAGCACGGGCTCGCCCGCGGCGCGGCGTTCCTCGGCCCGGCGGACGGCGGGGGAGTCCACGAGGACCACCCGCTCCGGCCTCGACAAGAGTCGGTTGCCGCGGGTGCGGTTCACCAGCCCGGCCCGCTCCAACTCGTCCGTATAGGCCGCGGACAGCTCGCGTCCGCGCCGCCACAGCCAGTCCTCGACCGCCTCGTACGGTTCCTGGCGGACGACGGAGGCGGCGGCCTCGCCCAGCAGCCGGTCGTCGGCCGCGGATCCGGTACCGGGCACCAGACGCTCGCCGTCCAGGCCGAGGACCTGCGCCTCGACGAGGTCGAGCACCTCGGCTCCGGCGAGCGCGAGCGACAGATCGCCCTGTCCCACTTCGCGGTCGGACGCCGACAGGGCGATGATCGCCAGATCCTGTGCGGTGCTCATACGTGTCTCCATGTCGATCGGCCGAGTCCGGGGCGGTTGTCCCGGCGCTCACCCGGGCCGTCGTTCCGGGTGTGTTCAGGGTGCCACGCGGAGGCACGTGACGTCGGCCAAGAGGGTGCCGGGGCCGTCAGGCGGCAGCCTTCAGCGGGCCGGAGAAGGACTTGCGCAGGGACGACGGAGCGACGAGGGGGAGCAGGGAGGCGAGCATCTTCCCCTTGAAGTCGCTGGGAACGCGAGTGAGTTCGACGTCGACGCGCGTGCCGTCGCCTTCGGGCGTGAGGTCGAAGACCCAGCCGCCGCCCGCCCCGAAGAGCTTCGAGTCCAAGGTGGTGACGGTGACCTTGGAATCGGTCCACGTGTACCGGGCCCGTTCCCAGGCGGCGCTCGTCCCCTCGGTCACCTCGGCCGAGTTCACGCCGAGTTCGTGCACCGTGAAGTGGTCGGCGTCGATGGTCGGCCAGGCCTCCGCGCGGCCGGGGCCGAAGTCGGTGAGCGTGGCCAGGGCCTGCGCGGGAGACAGGGAGGAGATGAGGTGGAATCGGACGACGGCCATGGGAGGAGCCCCTTGCATCAGAGAAGTAACCGGCTGGAACGGTTACTAAGATTCCACGTCCCGCGTCACCCGTCAAGACGGTTCCGCCCGGCGAACGGGCCGGTGGCGGGGGTTGCGTTCTCCTGAGTCACTTGTCAGTATGGTTACGTGAATCATGCATTTCCCTGCGGGACGCTCCCGCTCGACTTCGTCGGCACGCTGCGCGCGCGCCGCAACGAAGAGCCGACAGAGAAGCTCGCCACCCCCGAGCTGCTCGACGACTGGTTCGTCGAGTCGAAGATGCTCGACCTGGCACCCGGCGCGAGCGAGGTGGACCTCGCCATCGCCATCGACCTGCGCGAATCCATCTACGATCTGGTCGCCGCCCGCCTGGACGGCAAGCCGCTGCCCACCGACGCGGTCGCCGAGCTGAACCTGCAGGCGTCCGGCAAGCCGGTGACGCTGCGGCTCGGCCCCGACGGCACCACCCGCACCGGCACGGTCTCCCAGGGCCTCGCGGCGCTGGCACGCGAGGCCGTCGAGATCCTCGGCGGCGACGACGGAGCACTGCTGCGCGAATGCTCCCGCCCCGAGTGCACCCAGGTCTACCTCGACCGCTCACGCGGCCACCGCCGCGAGTGGTGCGCCATGAAGACCTGCGGCAACCGGGTCAAGGCCGCCGCGTACCGAGCCCGGCAGCACGCCACCCAGGACTGAACCCCGATCCGGCCGGCCTGCTGTCGCAGGTAGGCGGTGTGCATGATCCGGGTGGACGCGCATCAGCCGGGCGCGGGTCGCCCGCGGCGTCGGGCGCCGTCACCTTTGCTCGTCCCCCGTCCCCCGTCCCTCGTCTCCCGTTCGCCCGGCGTCCTCACCGATGCCCTTCAGCGGTGCCGGCCATGGAGCCGCCACGCGCGGCCCGTCGGACGCTCAGAACGCCTGAGGCCTGCCCGGCGCACTCCTCAGCCAGACCTGCACGGCCCCGCCGCGCGCAGGCCCTAGGCGTCCGGCCGCGTACGCGACGGCTCGTGTGCCCCGAGGGCCGCGTCGGCGGCCCGCAGATGCCGGCTGACCGGCCCGAACGAGATCAGGCCACTCCCGGCGCCCGCCGACTCGCCCTCGGCGGCGGCGAGTTCGTCGCGGGCGCGGCGCAGGACCCCCTCGTGTCCCACGGCCGCGGCCGTGCGGGCGAGGACGCACCAGAGCGCTTCCTGGAGGAGGTCGTGGGGCGGGCGGGGGACCGTCGCGAGGGCGTGCCGGGCTCGTTCGGTGGCGCCGGAGGCGGCCATCAGCAGCGGGTCGAGCCACGGCCGGTAGGGGCCGGCGTCGAGGCCGGCGAAGTCGTCCAGGTCGGGCAGCGTGTCGCCGCGCATCGCCGGGACCAGCGCGACGAGGACGGCCGCTCCCCGCGTGAGTCCGGGCATGCCGCAGTCGGCCGTCTCCGTGAGGACCTTCGTGTAGTGGGGTCGGGCCACGGCCCATCCGTCGTTCTCGCAGGTGCGCAGCGCCCGGTACCACGAGGTGAACACCCGGGCGAGCGGTCGTTCGTTGCGGTGTGCCAGCCGGTCGATCTCCTCGGCCTCCGCGTCCGCGGACGCGAGGTCGCCGAGTCCGGCGAGGGCCTGGAGACGGACGAGGCGGCCCAGTACCTCGTGGCTGGGCAGCTGATGGTCGACGGCCAGCCGGGTCAGCTCGGCACCGAGGCCGTCGCGGAGGGCGGCCGATCCGCAGGTGGCGAAGGACTGCATGAAGGCGCCGTTGAGGGCGAACGCGAGCAGCGCGGGGTCGTGGAGACGGCGGGCGAGGCGCACTGCCTCCTCGGCGGCGCGTTCGGCGCGCAGCCGCCACGCCTCGACGCCGGAGGTGTCGGCCGCCCGCGGCGGCGGCGTGTCCGCGGCGGCGTCGCCGCGTGACTCGACCGCGACGACCGACAGCAGCCTGGCCCGCAGCGCGGGCGGGCCGTCCGGGCCGAGCCGGGCGGCGGCGCGGGCGGCGGACCGGGCGAGTTCGCCCGCGCCGTCGGGGTCGTCGGCGCGGGTCCAGACCGCGGGGACGTCGTAGGAGCCGATGATCCTGGCGGCGAGCTCGGTGTCGCCGGTCGTCTCGGCCGCCGCGACCAGGTCCCGCCGATGTTCACGCGCCTCCTCCAGACCCTCGGCGCCGGTCACCGCGAGGTCGCGGAGCAGACCGGCCGTGGCATGCAGCCGCGCGCGGGACCGGGCGGGCACGGAACGGTCCCAGGCGGCGGCGGTGCGGTCCCAGACCCCGTCCGCCGCCCCGGCCGGCTCGGTCGCCGAGGCGTCGCTGCTCAGGACGCGGGCCTCGACGCGGGCCAGGGCGGCGCCGGAGGCCCCCGCGAGGGTCCGGCGGGCGTGGCGAAGGGCCTTCTCGGCCTCGCCGCGGCGGCCGGATCTCTCCAGCGCGGTCACGAGCAGGACCCAGCCGTCCTCCCGCCCCGGGTGCGCGGCGACATGGGCCTGCAGGTCCGCCACGGCGTCCCGGGCGGCGCCGGTCGCCACCAGGGCGTCGGCACGCCGCTCGATCGCGTCCAGGCGGAGCGCCTCCAGCCGAGCCTGTTCGGCGGCGGCCCACGCGGCGGCGGGGAAGTCGGTCAGAACCGGCCCTCGCCACAGGGCCAGGGCCTGGCCCCACAGGGCGACGGCCGAGCGTGGCGGCGCTTCCGCGGCTCGCGCGGCGGTGTCCTCGAAGCGCCAGGCGTCGACCGCCTCGCGTCCGGCGCGCAGCGCGTAGCCGGGGCCGTCGGTGACCAGGAGGCGGGACGGCTGCCGGGGCGGACGTCCGGGTTCCAGGGCCCGGCGCAGTGCGGCGACGAACGTGCGCACCGCGCCGACCGCGCCGGCCGGAGGCGCGTCCTCCCACAGGTCGGCCACGAGGCGGCCCACCGGGACGACCCGGCCCCGGGCGATCAGCAGCCGCCCCAGGACCTCCCGGTGGCGGGGCGCTCCCAGCGGCAGGGACGCCCCTTCGGTGTCCCAGGCGGCGACCGTCCCCAGCAGTCCGAACTCCACGCCCACGGCTCGTTCCCTTCGCGGGCGGCGCCGTCTCCGGGGTGCCGCGTGACCACTCATCGATCGCTGATCCGGGGCCCGCAGTGTGGGGGACGTCCCCGGACGCCCCGCACCGCCGGGTCCGGAACGTCCACTCTGCCACGAGCCGCAGGAGTCACTGTGTCCCACCCGAGCATCCCCGGATTCACCGAGCACCGCGTGACGGTCGACGACGGTGTCACCCTGAACGCGGCCGTCGGCGGCAGCGGCGCGCCGGTCGTGCTGCTGCACGGCTTTCCCCAGACCCATCTGATGTGGCGGCACGTCGCCGCCGATCTCGCCGCCGACCACACCGTGATCTGCCCCGACCTGCGCGGTTACGGAGCCAGCGACAAGCCCGCAGAGAGCGGCCCCGAGGTCTACTCCAAGCGGACCATGGCGCGGGACGTCGTACGCCTCGCCGCCGGTCTGGGCCACGACCGCTTCACCCTGGCCGGCCACGACCGGGGCGCCCTGGTCGCCTTCCGCGCCGCGATGGACCACCCCGGCACCGTCTCCCGGGCGCTGTTCCTGGATGTGCTGCCGACCCTCGACATGTGGGACGCGCTGCGCGGCGTGTCCGGCGCGGTCGGCTTCCACCTCTACCTGATGGCCCAGGCCCCGGGCCTGCCGGAGGAGATGATCCAGGGGGCCGCCGACACCTTCTTCGGCTACTTCCTGGACGCCTGGACCAAGGACCCGGAAGCGATCCCGGCCGACGTCCGTGAGCACTACCTGGCGGCGTCCGCGGCGGCCGTGCCGTCCATCGTGGCCGACTATCGCGCCTCGGCCGGCGTGGATGTGGACCACGACACCGCCGACCGGGAGGCAGGCCACAAGCTGGCCGTGCCGGTCACGGTCCTCCAGCAGGACTGGGGCGCCGCGCTCGGCTACCACGCGCAGGGACTGTGGAGCGCCTGGGCCGACGACCTGCGGCACCGCACGGTGTCCTGCGGCCACTTCATGGCGGAGGAGGACCCGAAGCTCATCGCCGAGGAGATCCGGGCGCTCGGCGAGCGCTGAGACCCCTCGCCCCGCTGTCCCCTGCCCTGCCCTGGGCCGGTGCGAGCGGTGACCGCGCCCCGCCGTGCACACGTCGCACGGCGGGGCGCGGTCGGCGCTGAGCGTTCCCCGCCGTGCGGTGTCAGGTGCGGGCGGGTGCGGCGTACCTGGCTTCCATCATCGCCACGGCCTCGTCCACGACGTGCTCGACAGCCGTGCCGTCCGGAGACCAGCGAGGCAGCAGCATGCGCGGCCAGAACACGTAGTTGGAGATCATGCCGAGGAACTGGGTGGCGGCCAGCTCGGGATCGTCCAGCACGATCGTGCCGGCCTCGCGTTCGGCCTCCAGGTACCGCCGCACCGAGTCGAAGTAGGGCATCTTCCCGCGGTTGAACTGCGACTCGGCCAGTTCCGGGAAGCGCGGCAGCTCCGCGATGACGATCCGGAACAGGTCGGCCATGTCCGGGCGGGTGAGCAGGGCCGCGTACCGGCGGCCGATGAGGGCGAGGCCGGCCCGCGGATCACCGGGCGGCGGAGCCGCCTCGTCCCCGTCGCCCGCCTGCCAGGACGCGGTGACGATCGCGTCGAAGAGCGCCGCCTTGGTCGGGAACTGCTTGAACAGAGTCGCCTTCGACACCTCGGCGGTCTCGGCGATCTTCGACAGCGAGGTCCGGTCGTATCCGGAGTCCAGGAACAGACGGGTGGCCGCACGCAGGATCGCGGCCCGCTTCTGCTCCGCGACGCGCTGGTGGTAGGCCGACGGCTCGGTGGTCATGGCCCCATCCTAGGCGAGGTGAGTCACTTGACTCACCATCTCTCGTCCTCGTACGGTCAATGGCGAGGCGAGTCACTTGACTCACCACTGTGAAAGGAACCACCCCATGGAACGCTTCGACCACCACACCGTGCTCGTCACCGGCGGCACCGGCGGCCAGGGAACCAGCCACGTCCGCGCCTACCACGCCGAGGGCGCCGACGTCGTCATCGCCGACATCGCGGAGGACCGGGGCCGCGCGCTCGCCGCCGAACTCGGCGACCGCGCCCTGTACGTCCGGCTCGACGTCACCGACGAAAGCTCCTGGAACGCCGCCGTTCAGGCGGCCGAGGAGCACTTCGGCCCGCTGTCCGTCCTCGTGAACAACGCCGGGGTCCAGAACCCCGCCGCCCCGATCGAGACCACCGACCGTCAGGTGTGGGACCGCATCCTCGACATCAACCTCACCGGCACCTTCCTCGGCATCAAGGCGTCGGCCCCATCGCTGCGCCGCAACGGCGGCGGCGTCATCATCAACATCGCCTCCACCTCCGGCGTGGGCGGAACGGCCCTCTACGCCCCGTACGTCGCCGGGAAATGGGCGGTACGGGGCCTGACGAAGACCGCCGCCCTGGAACTGGGCCGCGACAACATCCGGGTCAACGCCATCCACCCCGGCGTCATCGCCACGCCGTTCATCACCGAACCCGCCGCCGGCAGCGACGCCCCGATCTCGGACTTCTACTCACCGGAGCCGTTCGCCATCCCCCGCCTCGGTGAACCCGCCGACATCACCCGCGCCCTGCTCTTCCTCAGCTCGGACGACGCCTCCTTCGCCACCGGCTCGGAATTCGTCATCGACGGGGGACTCCTCCTCGGCCCCGCGCTCCAGCACGACGCCGCCTGACCTGGACGACCCCGACCACCACACCAGAAAGGAGGGACACCCATGGACGCGGGCAGTACGCGCGGCCATCGAGATCACTCCGGCCGCCACGACGCACCAGCGGATCATCGACATCAACACAACGGGCCGCCGCACCGGCCGCCCCCGCCGCATCGAGATCTTCTTCTGGATCCTCTGGATGTGTGTGCTCGTGCCGGAACACTCGGTGAGAAACACGTATGCAGAGGGAGCAGAGCCTTCGGTGCGGCGCAGGCAGCGTAACGCTCACCAGGCGCGACGGTGAAAGACCGTGAGGCATGCACAATAGTCACACGTATGTGAGATACCTTGGCTGCATCAGATACCTGAGCCCGATGAGTGGTGTCCGGCCGGAACGGGCGCGAAGAGGTGTTTGCGGCCGGGCGGCACCACCCCCTTCACCAGAACAGGCACAGCCATGATGCTGACCACCACTCCGTTCGGCAAGCACGCCACCGCGGCGGAGGTACTCGACGGAGTCGATCTGAGCGGACGCCGGTTCGTCGTCACCGGCGGCTCCTCCGGCCTGGGCGTCGAGACGGTCCGCGCACTGGCCGGTGCCGGCGCCCAGGTGACCGTCGCCACCCGCGACCCCGCTGCCGCCGCGCCGCTGCTCACGGAGTTCCCCGAAACCCGGGCCGTCGCCCTCGACCTAGCCGACCTGGCCTCGGCCCACGCCTTCTGCCAGGCATGGAGCGGTCCCCTGGACGGCCTCGTCGCCAACGCAGGCGTGATGATGCTCCCGACCCGGCAGGTCACAGCCGAGGGCTGGGAGGCGCAGCTCGCCACCAACTACCTCGGTCACTTCGCCCTGGCCGTCGGCCTGCGCGCCGCGCTGGAGGAGGCCGACAGGCCGCGCGTGGTCGTGCTCAGCTCCGGCGCGCAGCTCCGGGCCGGATTCGACTTCGACGACCCGCAGTTCGAGCGCCGCCCCTACGACCCGTTCGTCTCCTACGCCCAGTCGAAGACCGCCGACGTACTGCTCGCCGTCGGGATCAGCCGCCGGTGGGCCGAGCACGGCATCACCGCCAACGCCTGCGCGCCGGGATGGATTCACACCA
Source organism: Streptomyces longispororuber (assembly GCF_024448165.1). Classification (GTDB taxonomy): domain Bacteria; phylum Actinomycetota; class Actinomycetes; order Streptomycetales; family Streptomycetaceae; genus Streptomyces; species Streptomyces longispororuber_A. The sequence continues at coordinate 25,099 of NZ_JAMOLN010000034.1, read as the reverse complement.
ACCTGACCCGGCACATCGACCGGGCGACCATGCGGGCCCTCGGCGCCATGGACGAGGACGGCAACCTGCTCACCCCGGACCACTACAAGACCCCGGCCCAGGGTGCGGCCACCACAGTGCTGCTGGCCGCTTCGCCCCTCCTCGAAGGGGTGACCGGGCGCTACTTCGAGGACAACCAGGAATCGCCGGTCGTCGAGGGCGGCGCCGAGGTGATGGCCGGCGTCGCCAGGTGGTCGGTCGACCCCGCCGCCGCGGACCGACTGTGGGATCTCGCCCTCCCCGCGGTGCGCTGACCCCTGCCACCCGCACAACCATCGACCACGCACGGAACGAGGAATGAGTTGAAGGACAACCGGCGACGCCCCGAGTTCCTCCTGGTGCACGGCGCCTGGCACGGCTCATGGGCCTGGCGCGAACTCCAGGACGTACTGGCCGGCCGCGGCTGGACCAGCCACACGGTCGACCTGCCGAGCGTCGTGGCCGAGGGCGCCGTAGGGAAGTTGCCCGGCCTGCTCGACGACGCCCGGGCGGTCCGCGAGAAGATCGACGCCGTTCAGGCCCCGCTGATCGTGGTCGGACACTCCTACGGCGGCGCTCCGGTCACCGAGGCCACCACGGCAGCCGCCAACGTCTCCCACCTCGTGTACGTGTCGGCCTTCGCGCTGGACGAGGGGGAGAGCCTGATGACGTGCTTCGGCGGCGAACAGCCGGACCTCGCCACGGTGGAGGGGACCATCCCGGTCAGGGACGACCCGGAGCAGACGCTCTACAACGACGTGCCCCAAGGCGCGCGGGACGCGGCTCTGGCCCGACTGCTGCCGCAGAGCACGCTCTCCTTCGCCGAACCGGTGAGCCGAGCCGGCTGGAAGACGCTGCCCAGCAGCTACGTGCTCTGCGACGACGACCGCAGTCTCGCTCCGTCCTACCAGGAGCCGTTCGCCCTGCGGACCGGTACCACGTATCACCTGCCCAGTGGTCACACCCCGATGCTCTCCATGCCGGAGGAACTCGCCGACGTCCTGGAGGAGATCGCTTCCAGCGTTCGGGCGCAGGATGTGTGGAGTACGTCGCCGCAGGTGACTGCTGCCGGATGCTGAGCATGGTGTGTGGGGTGCGGCGTGTGGCGTGGGAGCCTCAGATGTGGTTCGTGGGCGGCCAGCCCCACCACCAGAGGAACAGGCCGCTCAGAAGGACGACGAGGAGGATGGCCGCGTTGAGGCGGCGGTAGTGCACGACGAGGGCGATGAACTCACGGATGACGGCGCTCGGCCAGAAGTACGAAGCCGTCGGCGCTCCCACGACGTGGCCCCGCACACCCACCCGTCTCGCGGTGATGGCGGCACGGAACGCGTGGTAGTTGCTCGTGACGATCACACAGCGCGATGCGGGTTTCTTCGTGTGCATCAGGGCCTGGCTGAACGTCAGGTTCTCCTCCGTGGTCGTGGAGCGGTCCTCGCGCTCGATGAGGTCGGCAGGGAAGCCGCGCTCGACGAGGTAGGAAGCCATCGCGTGGGACTCCGGCAGTTCCTCGTCGGGCCCCTGCCCGCCGGAGACGATGAGCACGGGCCGCCGCCCGCGACGCGACAGCCTTGTGTGTTCCTTGCGTCCCTTCTCCAATCGGCTGGCCAGGAGCGGAGGGACGGTACTGCCGCCGATCAGCCCGGAGCCGAGGACGACGACGAAGTCGCCTCTGCGCCAGAAGACCAGCCGCTGGTAGAGGGCGGCGTAGAAGAGGAAACACACGAACAGGAAGGCGACATAGCCGGCCAGGACGACGGCGGTCCCCGCGATGACGGCCAGGGTCCGCGAGTGCAGGACCAACGCCGCGACCAGCAGGGCGAGCAGCACGATGAGCGCGAGGCCGACCCCCAAGGACACCAGGTTCGCCAGGCTCCTGCCTTCCTTGCGGACCATGGTGACGCCGTTGGCGAGCAGAAAACCCGCCAGGACGACAACAGCGACAGCGGCCGTGACCAGAAGGCCGAACGCGACATCACCGCTCAAGCCGGGTTTCGCAGATCCGAGTTGCAGCAGAGCGGCCACCACGGCGAAGACGACGGTGAGCCCCAGGAAGACCGCGTTGCTGAGCCTGCGGTGATCCCGTACCACCCCCACACAGAACCCGACGAGGCACAGTGCGGACGGCACGTAGAGCAACATGCCGCACATGCTAGGGGCTTCGGCGGGCCGCCTCTCACGGCCAGGCGGGGCTATGCCGCCCAGCCGTCCTCCAACAGGGACTGGAAGGTAGTGGTCTGACGGCCGGTCAGTTCGGCCAGGGTCGGGTCGACGGCGGTGAACTCGCCGTTTCGTGCAGCCGCGAAGACGCTCAGCATCAGGTCGGCGACGGGGGTGGGAGCGCCGTGCTCCAGCGCCTGCTCGCGGAAGGCATGGTCGGAGACGACGGTGCGGGTGAAGGGCCGACCGGTGGCCTGGGCGGCGATTTCGGCGACGGCGTCGAAGTCGAGGGCCGCAGGCCCGGTGAGCGGCGGGGTGGGTCCTTCGAAGCGGCCCTGGTCGGTGAGGACGGCCGCGGCGGCCAGGGCGAGGTCGTCGTGTCCGGTCCAGGCGACGGGTCCGTCGGCGGGCAGGGCGATGTCGCCGGTGCGGCGGGCGGAGTCCAGGAAGTGCAGGGCGCTGGCCGCGTAGAAGCCGTTGCGCAACGAGGTCCAGGGCAGGCCGCTGGCGCGCAGCAGGTCCTCGGTCCGGGCGTGGTCCCGGCAGGGCTGGAACAGCGAGTCGTGGGCGGCGCCCATCTGGCTGGTGTAGACGATGCGGCCGACTCCTGCCTTGACTGCCGCGTCGATCGCGGCGCGGTGGCCGGTGACGCATTCCTCGCCCGCACGGTCGAGGGAGACGAGCAGCACCTGCTCGGCGCCCTCGAAGGCGTGCGCGAGGGAGGCGGGGTCGTCGAAGTCGCCTTGCCGGACGCGAATGCCGCGATCGGCGAGGTCCTGGGCCTTGCGGGGGTCGCGGACGCTGACGCCGATGTGCTTGGCGGGGGCGCGTTCCAGGAGGTGTTCGACGGTGCGACGGCCGAGCTTTCCGGTGGCTCCGGTCACGATGATCACAGGGTTCTCCCCACACGGTTTCCAGTGGAATCACTCAAACGATAACACTGGAACTATCGCCGGAATCAAAATGTCGATATCATCGATACATGCCTAGCCGTGACACCACTGACAACAGCCCTCGTCGTCGCATCGTCGAGGCGGCCGTCGAACTGCTGGAGAGCGGCGGCCCCGAAGCGGTGAGCACCCGCGCCGTCGCCGCCGCGGCGGGAATGCAGCCGCCGGCCATCTACCGCCACTTCGGCGACAAGGACGGCCTTCTGGAGGCGGTCGCCGAGCACGGCTACACGCAGTTCCTCAAGGACAAGCGGGCCCAGCTCGACCTCACACCGGCGGACCCGGTGCAGGAGCTGCGCCACGGCTGGGACATGGTGGTGGAGTTCGGCGTCTCGCATCGCGAACTGTTCGCCGTGATGAACAGATCCACCAGCTCAGGAACGGACGCGGCACACCGCGCGGGCCTGGAGATCCTCCACGGCCGAGTATGCCGACTGGCGGCCGCGGGATGGCTGCGGGTCGACGAAGAACTGGCCGCCCAGATCATCCAGGCCACCGGCCAAGGAGCAGTCACCACCTGGCACTCGACCCCCGCAGAGCGCCGCGACCCGATGCTGCTGACCGTCCTGCGCGAGGCCATGATCGCCGCTGTCACCCGGGCCGAGCCGACGGTCCCCGCCGAGGAATCCGGCCCCGCCCCGGCGGCCCGCGCGCTGCGTGCGGCCCTCCCCGACAAGGCCGACGTCCTCAGCGACGCCGAGCAGAGCCTGCTCCACGAGTGGCTCACCCGCCTCGCGGCGGACGCCGGAACGCCACACGCCTGATCGCCTGTCAGTGCCCCAGCAGGCGGGCGGCTGTGCGCGCTCGGGGCCGGGGCGTGGCGCCTCTTTCGATGGCGGCGGCGACGTCTTTGTGATGGTCCCGGACGAGACTGTCCGGACGAGACCGTCCGGACGAGACCGTCCGGGCCGAGAAGGAGGGCTTCGTGGGTCAGGATGCTTTCTGAGGCTGGCTGACGGTCTTCTCCAGCAGGCTCTGCAGGGTGTGCTGCTGGGCGGGGGTGAGTGCGGCCAGCGGCGAGTCCTGGGTGAGCAGGTCAAGGAGCTGCTCACGCAGCGTGGTGCCTTCTGCGGTGAGCACGAGGTGCTTGGCGCGCCGGTCGGTGGGGTGGGCGTGGCGTTCGACCAGGCCCTGTTTCTCGAGTTTGTCGATGACGAACGTGGCGTTGGAGGGTTCGCAGCTCATGCGCTCGGCGAGCTCGCGCATCGTCATCGCCCCGGTCATCTCCCGCAGCGCGGTCGCCTGAGCCGCGGTCAGGCCCAGGGTGCCGGCCCGTCGGCGTACGTGATCGGAGATCTGATGGGCCAGCCCGTTCACCAGGCCGCACAGTTCTCGCTCTGCGACGGCCTGCGCCTGCGGGGGAGGCGGGGAAGAGGTCATGCTCCCCACTCTAGCAAGTTCATCAAGTCTGAATAATGAAAGCTTGAATGATTCAAGCTTGATGCTTATGGTTGCCGAGTCGCCGCCCCCGCGTGCAGCGACGATCTGGCACAGCACGCATACGACGGACGAGGAGACGCAACCATGCCGAACTCGCTGGCCGACCAAGACGAGCGACTGCGACGCCCGGCGGAACTCCGCTCGATATGGCTGGGTGCCACGAAGGTCTCCTTCGTACCGGACGGGGCAGTACAAGGCCGGCCGAGCGCCTGGCTGCCCGACAGCACCGACGACTTCTGGGCGGCTCACCCGCAATATCTGGACGACACCGGGCACTTGGTGGCGAGCCTCGGCGGCCTCCTGGTGGAGCACGGCGACCGCGCGCTGCTGATCGACACCGGGTTCGGCCCCCAAGCGCTGTCGGCCGACCCGGGAACACCGAACGGCTCCATATACGGCGGCGGGTTCCTGAACAGCCTGGCGGAACTCGGCCGAAGCCCGGAACAGATCGAAGCGGTCGCCTTCAGCCACCTGCATCCCGACCACCTCGGCTGGGCCGTACACCCGGCCCCCGGCACCGGTGCGCGCGCCTTCGCCCACGCCGACTACTTGGTGACAGAACCGGAATGGGCCCAGCACGCACAGCCGGAGACCGACCACACGGCCGACGAGGCCATCGCCGCGCTCGCGCCGCACGTCCGCACGGTGACCGACGGACAGCACATCTTCCCCGGCGTACAGGTCCGGATCACCGCCGGCCACACCGAAGGACACGCGGAGTTCGTCATCACCGGAGGCGGACGACGCCTCATCGCCTTCGGCGACTCCATGCACTCACCGATCCAGGCCGACCACCCCGAGTGGTCCTGCGTCTACGACCATGACCCGGCCCGGTCCGCCGGTCACCGCCACCGCCTCATCGCCGAGCTGGAAGAACCCGACACGATCGGGTTCGGCATCCACTTCGCCGACGTGGTCTTCGGGCACGTCCGCCGCGACGGCCAAGGCCCCGCCTGGCGCCCCCTGGACACCACGGACGCCGGGCACGACCAGCCACAATGACGACCGAATCCCTCGGCCCGGAGCGTGTGTCGGAGGTGCTTCGGGTTGACTGATGTGAGTGCGAGGGATGCGCGGAAGAGTGTCTGTCGGGCCGTCGTTCCCCACATCGGAGAGGGGAAGAACCCCTCACGGGCACACAATGGTGTCGGTGCGCGGGGCACCGATCGCCCCTGGAGGTAGGCATCCTCGTCGCCGGCGCGGAGGGCGCCGACAGGGTCGGACTCCTGAGAGAGTCCAGAGCCTAACTCGCCTACTCTCACCAGCCGTTCCCGCACGGCTTCGTGTGACGGTGATGGCGCCGCACCAGATCTCGCGGGCCGAACTGCCCCTGGATGCGGCGCCGCGCGTCAGTCCCGCCCCTCGGGCGTGGGCAGCACCGCCAGCGCGGTGTCGGCAACGCTCCGCACGGTCTCCGGGGCCAGGCCGCCCTTGCCGACCGCCTCGATGCCGCGGACCACGGTCAGCAGCAGTGCCGCCAGCCGCTCCGGATCGGCGGAGCTGTCGATGTCGCCATGGCGCTGAGCGGCGCTGATCTCCGTCCGCAGCAGGTTCATCAGCGCGGTCATGGTCTCGGCCGACCGCCCGGCGACCGTCGGGTCGAGCTGGGCCAGTTCCGCCACGCCCTTGGCCAGCAGGCACCCGCGGCGCTCGGTGTCGGAGGCGGTGTTCTCCGCCATGAGGTGCACGTATCCCGACAACCGGGCCAGGGCCTCCGAGTCCGGGCCACCCGCCAGCCGCTCTTCGGCCACCTCGACGACGGCGGTGCACCAGTCGTCGAACACGCGGTGGAACAGCTTGCCCTTGTCGCCGAACGCGCCGTACAGACTGCCCTTGCCCAGACCGGTGACCTGGGCGATGTCGTCCATCCGGGTTCCTGCGTAGCCGGTCGCCCAGAACTGTTCCCGCGCCTGCTCCAGGACTCGGCGTTCGTCGAATGCGCGTGGTCTCGCCATGACCTCACCGTACCCATTCTTGACTCGATCGTCCATTACTGCCTACGTTATGGACGATCGATTCCATAACTGAAGGGGTTCGCCATGCCAGGCGTGCTGCAGGACAAGGTTGCCGTGATCACCGGAGGGACCAGCGGGATCGGGCTGGCCATCGCCCACCGCTTCGTCCGGGAGGGAGCGCAGGTCTTCGTGACCGGCCGGGACACCGACCGCCTCGAAGCCGCGGTCAAGGAGTTGGGCCCTGCGGCCACCGGCGTACGAGCCGACGTCTCGGCCCTGACCGACCTGGACGCGCTCTACACGCGAGTACGCGAAGAGGCCGGACGTATCGACGTGCTGGTGGCCAACGCGGGAATCGTCGCGGACGCCGCGCTCGGCGCCCACACCGAGGCGAACGTCGACCTGACCCTCGCCGTCAACATCAAGGGCCCACTGTTCACCGTTCAAAAGGCGCTCCCGCTCCTGGCGGAGAACGCGTCCATCCTGGTCATCGGCTCCAGCAACAGCGTGCGGCCCAACGAACAACTCGAGGTCTACAGCGCCTCGAAGGCGGCCCTGAGCAACCTCGTGCACAACTGGGCCCGGCAGTCGCGCGAGCGCCGATTCCGGGTCAACGTGCTCAGCCCGGGACCCACCCGGACCCCCGGACTGCTGGGCGTCGCAGGCGCGGAGGCCGACCGTTTCGCCGAGGCCACCGTGCCCCTGGGGCGACTGGCCGACGCCGAGGAAATCGCCGAGGCCGCCCTGTTCCTGGCCTCGGACGCCTCATCGTTCGTCACCGGCGCCGAACTCTTCGCGGACGGCGGCTATACGCGGGCCTGAACGACGGCCGGCGAGCTCCGTCCATCGCAACACGGCGGGCTCGGGACGACGCGAGCCCGCTGGCCCGTTGGCCGAAGCGGATGTCACAGCTACGGTGTCGTGGTCTTGGGCATCGACGTATCGCCCGCAGATCGCCGGCCACTGACGGAACGGCCAGTACGGCGGCTTGATTCTGGCGGTGCAGCAGATCCGGCGCCATTGCCGACGTCCCGGGCACACGCGGCTCGTCGCGACTAAAGGTTGCCCCGTAAACGATCTCTGGGCTCAGGCTGGTCGAGGGCAGTCAGGGTGATCGGCGTAGGGCGAGGCGAGGTCGAGCAGGTCTTCGCATGGCCAGGTCTCGCCGTCGAACTGGCAGTCATCGCGGTTGTCCCACGGCAGTTCCGGGTCGCCTGTGGCCGGGCTGAGCGTATGGCGGGCCAGAACGCGCCGCTTTGCCTCGACCTCCCGTAGAGCGCGAGCTGGGTCGTGCAGCGTCACATGCAGGGCGATCGTGGGACGGAACCCGGCGAGTTCCCCATGGCAGAAGTCGACCGTGTGCCCGTGAGCGGGACCCTGGTGCCCACCCGTGATCGCACGATCGCCGAGCAGCCGAAGAACTACCGCTACTCCACGGCTCACCAGGTCGTCATCGACGCAGACACCCGCCTGGTTGTCGTGGTCGGCCGGCCGCTGCCCGGCAACCGGCATGACTCCCGCGGCTGGGAGGAATCCGGCGGCAAAGACGCGGTCGGCAAACCGTGACCATCGCCGACGGCGGCTGCCAGGGCACCGGCCCGGTCATCCCGCACCGCCGGACCAGGGGAGTGGATCTTCCGGCCTGGAGGGAAGAGCGCAACCGCTCTCACAGACGAGTCCGAGCCCGCGTCGAGCACACCTTCGCCCGGATGAAGGGCCGGAAGATCCTGCGCGACTGTCGCCTCAAGAGCGACGGCGTCCACCACGCCATGCTCGGCAACGCCCGCCTGCACAACCTCAACCTCGCTGTATGAGCGGCGAGTTCGAACAGCGACGGGCCGCACCGACGCCGACTCCAAGATCAGTTACATGACTGCCTCTAGGCAGACTTGAGGGGCGCTACATTTTCTTGCTCACCCCCTCCGGGGCACGCCACTCTCTTTCCAGCAGCACGGTGAGAACAGGGTCGGCGGGGGTCTCTCGCGCTCCCCCCCCGTAAAGATCAAGACCATGCCGTCGCGACGCATTCGTGGCCTACCTGAACGGGAAAGGGCATCATGGCAGTCGAAATCGTTGAATCGATATCCGATCGGCTTGTTGAGACCGAGGCGCACCGCGCCTTTGTCGATCACGAGTTCTTCAAGCAGGTAAACAGCCGCAACCTTTCGCACGAGCACGTTGCGATGTTCCTCGGCCAGTGGTGGCACCCGCTGCATTACTTCCCGACCTTCCTCGCGCGCTGCATCTCGGTCTTGCCCGACATCGAGTCCAAGAGCGCGATCACACGGATTCTCTCGCAGGAGGCCGGTGCTCGGTCGGCCAAGGCCGCCCACGAGGTGATCTATGCCGACAGCATGGAGAAGGCGGGCTACGACCGTCGGACGGTGACCGGTTCCGAGCCGTTCGCGGAGACCGCCGCGCTGGTGGCGTGGTACGAGGCATGCTCGGCGGAGAGGTGTTCCGCGCTTGGCGGCATCTTCGCCACCGAGGTCACGGACCTGCTGATGGTCTCGGCGATCGGCGAGGCGGTGAAGCGGGAGTCCGGCACGGAGCGCAATGCGTGGGTCGACATCCATGTCACGCAGGAACCCGACCACGTCGACCAGGCGACCAATGCCCTGTTCTCGGGACTCGAGCCGGAGCAGGAACTGGCGGTTCTCGAATCCGCCGATGCGATGTGGCGTCACTGGACTGCCTTCTTCGACCGACTGGCCATCGAGACCGGGATGATCCCGGCTCCCTGACGCTCCTCAGGAATGGACCGCCGAGCACGACGTCATCGGCGATGCGGTCCGTACCAGAAAGGGAGTGCTCCGTGACCCATGGGGTCTCCACTGAAGAAAGCGACTGACGCTCACCACGCGAAGGAGTTGACCAGTGGCCGCCCCTGCCATAGCCAGGTTGACCGATCCCCGTCTCTATTCGCACGGCGATCCGCATGCCACCTGGGAACGGCTACGCAGAGAATGCCCGGTCTCCTGGCACGAAGAACCGGATCATGAACCGTTCTGGGCGGTCACGACCTATGACGAGGGCCTTGAGGTACTGAGCGACTGGAAGCGGTTCAGCTCGGCCAGAGGTACGTTCCTGCGGCCCAACCTGTCCGACCCGTATCCGGGGGCGGGCGTGATGATGACGCTCTCCGACCCGCCCCGGCACGACGTGCTCCGCAAGGCGGCGGCCGCCCTGTTCACACCCAAGGCGGCTGCCGGGTTCCGGGACCGGGCGACGGAGGTGTCGCGGTCGCTGCTGCGCCAGGTCATCGACGCCGGCCCCCACGATTTCGTCAACGACGTCGCGGCGCCCTACCCGCTCCAGGTCATCGCCGGTCTGCTCGGTGTCGAGGGCGAGGACGTGGAGCGGGTCGCCGAGTACGCCGAGGCGGCCGTGGGCAACATCGCGGACCTGGACGGGACGGCCGCCCAGCAGGCGCACCTCGAGGTGCTCGCCTACTACGCCGACGTGATCGAGGAGCGCCGGGCTCACCCGACCGGCGACGTGGTGTCGGCGTTCGTCCTCGCGCAGGCGGAAGGGCTCGACATCACTGACGACGAGATCATCCTGACCTGCGACAACCTGGCTGTGGCCGCCGGGGAGACGACGCGTCAGGTGCTGAGCGGCGGGCTGCTCGCACTGCTCGCCAACCCGGCGCAGCTGGAGGCGCTGCGTTCCGGGGCGGTCCCGCTCAAGTCGGCCATCGAGGAACTCGTGCGCTGGACGGCGCCGGTGACCCATCTCATGCGCACCGCGGTCGCCGACACGACGGTCGGCGGAGTCGAGATCAAGGCGGGTCAGGCGGTGAGCGTATGGCTGTCGTCGCTCAACCGGGACGAGAACGTCTTCGACCAGCCGATGGAGCTCCAGCTGGACCGGAACCCCAACCGGCACGTGAGCTTCGGCGGCGGCCGCCACTTCTGTATCGGCGCTCCGCTGGCCAGGGTGATGATCAGGGTCTTCCTCGAAGAGATCCTGGGCAGCGTGGCGAGGATCGAGCTGACCGGTGAGCCGCGCCGCACGCCCTCCTATGTCACCAACAGCCTCGAACATCTGCCCTTCGCTCTTCATTCCGAGTGACTGGCTCGTTCCGAGCGACGGGAACTCCCCAGCCCAATCGACCTGCCGCACGAGACCGGCACCGTGTTGCCGTACGGAGGGGCGTCATGTCCGCGTATCACGACTCCACGAGGGAGCGATCGGGAATGGATCCGAGAACCGATCTCGTCCGCTCGATATTCGCCGAGATCCTCGACCTGCCCGAAGTGGACCCGGACGGCGACTTCTTCGAGCTGGGCGGGCAGTCGCTGCTGGCCTCCCGCGTGCTCGGCCGGCTGCGCGCCGCCTTCGGGGTGGACATCACCGCGCGGGAGTTCTTCTCCTCGCCCACACCGAGCGGTCTGACGGGCAAGCTCGACTCCTACCGGACGACACGCCCGCCCGTCGCGCCTCACGAACCGTCCCCGCAGATCCCGTTGTCGTACGCGCAGCAGCGCATGTGGTTCCTCAACCAGGTCGCCGGCGGTGGGTCCGGCTACAACATCCCGGTGGCGCTCTGGCTGTCCGGCGAGCTGGACCACGTCGCGCTCCGGCACGCGGTGCGGGACGTGATCGCCCGGCAGGACGCGCTCCGGACGATCTTCCCGGCCGAGTCGGACACGCCGACCCAGCAGGTTCAAGACGTTCCTGACCTGGCGGCCGTCCTGCCGGTGCTGCACGTCGAGCCCGACGAGGCGGCGGAGGCGGTCAGGCGGCATGCCGCCGAGGGCTTCGACCTGACCGCCGACGTCCCCCTGCGGGCCCGCCTCTTCGTCCTCGGCCCGCAGGAACACGTACTCCTGCTCGCGTTCCACCACATCGCGGTCGACGGCTGGTCGTTCGAGCCCCTGCGGCACGACCTGTCCTCGGCGTACCGGGCCCGGCTCGCCGGTGCGGCTCCGGCCTGGCCGGACCTGCCCGTGCGGTCCACCGACTACGCCCAGTGGCAGCGGACACTCGCCGACGACGATGCCGACGGGATGCTGGCCAAGCAGCTCGGCCACTGGCTGACGGAGCTCAAGGACCTGCCCGCGCAGATCGCCCTGCCCGCCGACCGACCCCGGTCCGCCGCCGGCATCAGCTACCGCGGTGGCCGCGTGCCCTTCCACCTCGACGCCGAGCTGCACCAGCGCCTCACCGACCTCGGCCGTGAGCAGCAGGCGACGCTGTTCATGCTGCTGCACGCGGGGCTCGGCGCGCTGCTGACCCGGCTCGGCGCCGGCACCGACCTGCCGATCGGCGCCCCGGTCGCCGGGCGCACCGACGCGGCGCTCGACGATCTCGTCGGCTTCTTCGTCAACACACTGGTGCTGCGCACCGACACCTCCGGCGAACCGACCTTCCGTGAGCTGGTCGAGCGCGTCCGGGCGACCGATCTCGCCGCGTTCGACGCGCAGGACGTGCCGTTCGAGCAGGTCGTCGAGGCGGTCAACCCGGTCCGTTCGCCCGGACTGAACCCGCTGTTCCAGGTGATGCTCGCGGTGCAGACGCACGTCGCTCCCGCACTCGACGCGCCCGGCATCACGTCCCGGTTCGACGCCGTCGACATCGGAGTATCCCGCTTCGAGCTGTTCTTCTCGGTCCAGGAACGACGGTCCGCCGACGGCACGCCGTGCGGCATCGACGGCATGATCGAGTACTCCACCGACCTGTATGACCAGAGCACCGTCGAGGCCATGGCCGAGCAGTTCGGCCTGGTCCTCGCCCAGGCCGTCGCCGATCCCGACCGGCCGGTGGCGGAGGGCGAGTTGCTCCTCGCGGCCGGTCGGCACCGGGTGCTGACCGATGGGACCGACTCCGCGCGGTCCCTTCCGGACGCCGACCTGGTGACGCTGCTCGAGGACCGGGCCGCGCGCACGCCGTCGGCGATCGCCGCCGTCACCGACACGGACAGCGTCACCTACGAGGAACTGCACGCCAGAGCCAACCGGCTGGCCCGGGAGCTGATCGGCCGGGGCGCGGGCCGGGAGCGCGTCGTCGCGGTGCTCCTCGACCGGTCCGTGGACCTTCTGGTCGCGCTGCTGGCCACGGTCAAGGCCGGCGCGGTCTACCTGCCGGTGGACCCGGACTACCCCGACGAGCGGCTCGCGTTCACGATCGAGGATGCCGCGCCGGTGGTCGTGGTGACCCGTCGCGAGCATGCACACCGGGTGCCCGGCGCGCTGGTCGTCGACGCCGCCGACGAGATGACGCGGCTCGAGCGCCACCCGGCGACGGCGCTCACCGAGGACGAACGAGCCGTCGGCGACCCCGCCGCCGCTGCCTACCTGATCTACACGTCCGGCTCGACCGGCGTGCCCAAGGGCGTGGTCATGCCCGCCGCGGGCCTGCTCAACATGGTGTGCTGGCAGGCCGACCGCGACACGGGAAGCTCCGGAGGTGTCGTCGCGCAGCTGGCCAGCGTCGGATTCGACGTGTCCCTCGAGGAGATCCTGCCGGCCCTGATCGTCGGCGGCACGATCGCGATCCCCGAGCCGGACGTGCGTACCGACCCCGTACGCCTTGTGCACTGGATGGACCGGCACCGGGTGACGATGGTCATCGCGCCGACCTTGATGATCGACAGCATCTGCTCGGCCGCGGTCGCCGAGGGCCTCGAACTGCCCGCGTTCACCGACATCGCCCAGGCGGGCTCGCCCCTGATGCTGAGCGACGACATGCGCGCGCTGCTCGGCGGCCCCGTGGAGCGCAGGCTGCTCAACTACTACGGTCCGACGGAGACACACGCCGCGACCATGCTCGCCCTGTCCGGGAAGGCGGCTGCCAAGGAGCAGGCCACGGCCGTCCCGATCGGCCGACCGGTGTGGAACCAGCGGATCTACCTGTTGGACGACCAGCTTCGGCCGGTCCCGCCGGGCGTGATCGGTGAGATCTTCGTCGCCGGTGAAGGCGTCGCCCGCGGCTATCTGGCGCGGCCCGCCCTGACCGCTGAGCGGTTCCTGCCCGACCCGTTCGTGGGCACCGGCCGGCGCATGTACCGTACGGGCGACCTGGCCCGGTGGACCAGTGACGGCACCCTGCTCTTCGCCGGCCGGACCGACCACCAGGTCAAGATCCGTGGGTACCGGGTCGAGCCGGGCGAGGTCGAGGCCACCCTGCTGGGCCACCCCGACGTGGCAAGCGCCGCCGTGATCGCGGTCGAGCCGGCGCCGGGGGACATCCGCCTCGTGGCGTACGCGGTGGGCGTGGACGGGACGAGGCTGATACCGGCGCGGCTGCGACGGTACCTCGCCGACCTCCTTCCCGCGTTCATGGTCCCGGCGTCGTTCGTCGCGCTGGACCGGATGCCGGTCAACGCGAACGGCAAGGTGGATGCCGCGGCGCTGCCCGCACCGCAGTGGACGGCCGGCGGCCGCGCCCCGCGGACCCCGCAGGAGGAGCTGCTGTGCCGGCTGGTTGCCGACGTGCTGAAGATCGCCGAAGTCGGCGTCGACGACGACTTCTTCGAGCTCGGCGGTCACTCGTTGCAGGTGGCCAGGCTGGCGAGCCGGGTGCGGTCGGTCCTCGACGTGCCCCTGCCGGTGCGGGTGATCTTCGAACAGCAGACCGTCGCGGGTATCGCCAACGCCATCGACGACCTGGCGCCGAACAGGCCGCCCGCCCGGGTCATGAGCCGACCGGAGCGGATGCCACTGTCCTTCGCGCAGCGCAGACTGTGGTTCGTCGAGCAGCTGGAGACATCGGTGGGCCACGCGTCCGCCTACCACATCCCGTCGGCCTTCTCGCTGACGGGGGAACTGGACCTGAACGCGCTGCACGCCGCGTTCGACGACGTGCTCACCCGGCACGAGAGTCTGCGCACCGCGTTCCCGGTCGATGGTGACGAACCGTGGCAGCGTGTCCTCGACCCCGGGAACCCCGTGCTGACCACCGTGGACTCTTCGGAGTCCGAACTCGCCGACGCCCTGCGGTCCGAGGTGGAGCGCCCGTTCGAGCTGGCGAGCGCGCCGCCCGTCCGGGCCGTGCTCTTCCGGCTCGGCCCGACCCGGCACGTGCTGCTCGTCATCCTGCACCACATCGCCACCGACCACTGGTCGATGCGGCCGCTCCTGCGGGACCTGTCCACCGCGTACGCGGCCCGGCGCGCGGGCGGCGCACCGCAGTGGACGCCGCTGCCGGTCCAGTACGCCGACTACACGCTGTGGCAGCACGAGATCCTCGGCACGGACGGCGGGGCCGTCACGTCCGAAGTCGACTACTGGACACAGCAGTTGGCCGGACTGCCCGAGACACTGGAGCTGCCGCTCGACCGGCCGCGCCCGGCCGTGCGCGGACACCAGGGCGGGACCGTGCACTTCGACGTGGACACCGACCTGCACGCCGCACTCGCCCGCTTCGCCGGAGCGGGCCGCGCCAGCCTGTTCATGGCGCTGCAGACGGCGCTGGCCGGACTGCTCAACCGGATCGGCGCGGGCGCCGACATCCCGATCGGCGCCCCGATCGCCGGCCGCAACGACGACGCGCTCGACGACCTCGTCGGCTTCTTCGTCAACACGCTGGTGCTGCGCACCGACACCAGCGGCAACCCCACGTTCACCGAACTGCTGGCGCGGGTGCGCGAGACCAACCTGGCCGCCTACGCCAACCAGGACGTGCCGTTCGAGCGGCTGGTCGAAGCACTCAGGCCGACTCGTTCGTTGAGCCACAACCCGCTCTTCCAGGTGACGCTCACCCTGCAAGGCGCGGGCGAGGCCGAACTCGACCTCCCCGGCGTCGCAGCGGCCAGGCGCCAGATCGACGCACAGACCGCCAAGTTCGACCTGTCGTTCTCGTTCACGGAGCGGCGCGGTGCCGACGGCAGTCCGCAGGGTATGGCCGGCCTGGTCGAGTTCGCCACCGACGTCTTCGACGAGGAGACCGTTAGAGCCCTGACCCAGCGGCTCGTCCAGGTGATGCGCGCCACGGTGGCCGATCCGGGGGCCCGGCTCGACACAGCCGACGTGCTGCTGCCCAGCGAACGCGAAGCGCTGCTCAGCGGCGCGATGCCGATCTGAGATGCGGAGGCTCGATGTGCAGGGCAAGGTAATCGCTCCGAAGACCGCGCCGGCCCCACCGCTGCGGCGGAACCCCGTCTGGCTGCGCTGGCTGGCCGCGGCGTCACTGGCCAGGCTGCCGCAGACCGCACTGCCGGTCGCGCTGGTGCTCACCGCACACGAGGCGACCGGGTCGTTCGTCGGCAGCGGCCTGCTCAGCGGCGCGAGTGCCATGACCTATGCGCTGTGCGCCCCGTGGCGCGGCCGCCAGATGGACCGGGCACTGCTGCCCCACGCTCTCGGGTGGTCCCTGCTCGCCGCGACCGCCGGGCTCGTCGCCACGTCGGTCGCGGCGACCGCGGGCGCCCCCTTGTGGCTGCTGCTGGTCTTCGTCGTCCTGGCCGCGTGCGCCGGATCAGGGGTGGGCGGGGCCTATCGGTCGGTACTGCCGCACTTCCTGCCCGCCCCGCAGCTCACCCAGGCCTACGCGGTCGACGCGGTCGCCGTGCAGGTGGCCTGGATCGGCGGCCCGGCGCTGGCGGCCGTGATCGCCGCCGCGATCGGACCACAGGCATGCGTGGGCGTCGTGGCCGCGGTGACGGCCGCGGGCGCCCTGCTCAGCTGGACCCTGCCCAGGCGGGAACCGGGCGGTACGACGCAGCAACGCACCTCGGTGCGCGCGCTCCTCGGGATGCTGTGGGCGCCGCTCGTCCTCAACGCGGGGATCGGCATCAACCTCGGCGCGCTCGACGTGGCGCTGCCGGCCCTGATGACCGATCACGGCGAGCCCGCGACCAATGGCGGCCTGGTGCTCGCCGGCCTCTTCGCCACGAGCGCGGTCAGCGGTTCGGTCTACGCCGCGCTGCCGGCCACCCACCCGCTGCGGAAGGTGCCGACCCGCACGGTCGCATGCGTACTGACCGCCGCGTACGGCATCGTCCTGGCGAGCGCCGCGGCGGCGCCCCGGTTGTGGATCGCCGTCCTGTGCCTGCTGGTCGCCGGAATCGCCTTCGCGCCGGGCGACAGCGCGGTCATCCTGCTGGTCTCCGAACAGGCTCCGGCCGAGCGGCTCGCGGAGGCGTTCGGAAACTTCTCCGCCATCGGCTACGTAGGGATCGCCCTCGCCAGCCCGGTCACCGGCTGGTTCGTCACACGTTTCGGCGCCGGCACGGGACTGCTCCTGGCGGGACTGGCACCCCTGGTCGCGGTCGTGCTCGTCACGACGGTCCGCGGCAGCGAGAAATAGCGCAACGCCCAAGATTTTCTGTCGACGAAATGCGGAGGTCGATCATGGTGGACATCGGCGAAAAGGTCGATTACATCGTCGTGCTCAACGGTGAGGAACAGTATTCGATCCTCCTCGCCGACCGTGAGATTCCGGCCGGATGGACCACCGAAGGATTCCGCGGGCCCCGACAGGAATGCCTGGACCACATCGACCGCATATGGACGGACATGAGGCCGCTGAGCGTCCGCAGGCGCATGGAAGGGAACTGACATGCTGTACGAACGCGTCGCCCGGCAGGCCCTTCGCACCCCATCGGCCCCAGCGGTCACCTGCGGCGAGACCCTGACCTACGAACAACTCATACGCCGTGCAGACGAGTTGTCCGTCACCCTGACGGCCGCCGGTGTCCAGCCGGGCGACATCGTCGGCGTCCTGATGCGACGCTCCGCCGACATGGTCATCACACTCCTCGCGCTCCTGCGGGCCGGGGCCGCCTACGTCGGCGTCGACCCCGACGACCCGCCGCTGCGCCGCAACGACCTGCTGACCGACGCCGGTGCGCAATGCGTCGTTGCGGACGACGCGCTGCGCGCGTGCGTGCCCGACGGGTTCACCACGCTTTCGCCGACGGTCACCGGCTCGGCCGCCGTCCGCCCGCCCGGTACCCCGGCGAGCACCACGGAGGACGACCTCGCCTACGTCAGCTTCACCTCCGGCTCGACCGGCCGGCCGAAGGGCGTGATGGTCCCGCACGGCGCGGTCCTGCGCCTGGTCACGGACATGAACTGGATGTCCGTACGCCAGGACGACGTGTTCCTCCAGGCGGCCCCGCTGGCCTTCGACGCCTCCACCTTCGAGATCTGGGCGCCGCTGACCCACGGCTGCCATCTCGTGGTGGCGCCGGCCGGCCGGATCACCGTGGACGGGATGGCGGAGACCGTACGCGAGCACGGGGTGACCGTGGCGTGGCTGACGGCCGGCCTGTTCCACGAGATGGTCGCGCACCACGTCGGCGCGTTCGCCGGAGTACGTCACCTCGTCGCGGGCGGCGACGTGATCCAGCCCGGCCCGGTCGGGCGGCTGCTCGCGGCCCATCCGGGCATCACGTTCACCAACGGATACGGACCCACTGAGAACACCACCTTCACCACGACCTGGACGACAGACTCCGCGACCGGGGACGACCTCGACTCGATCCCGATCGGAACTCCCGTCAACGGCACGCGGATCGCGGTCCTCGACTCCGCGCTGCGGCCGGTCGAGAAAGGCGCCTGCGGTGAGCTGTACGTGTCGGGGGCCGGGCTTGCCCACGGCTATCTGGGGCAGCCGGGCGCCACGGCCGACCGGTTCGTCCCCGACCCGTTCGCGAGCGAGCCGGGTGCACGGATGTACCGCACCGGCGACCTCGTCCGGCTCCGGCCCGACGGCGCCTGCGAGTTCGTCGGCCGAGTCGACGACCAGGTGAAGATCCTCGGCCACCGGGTCGAACCGGTCGCCGTCGAGACCGCCCTGCACCGTCTGCCGAACGTCAGCCGCACCGCCGTCGTCGTGCGCACCGCCGCCGACGGCACGAAACGGCTCGTCGCCTATGTCGTACCGGAGGACGTACAACCGCCCAACTGGGGCGAGCGGCTGCGCGAACAACTGCGCGCGACCCTGCCGACGCCCATGATTCCGTGGGCCGTCCTGGTACGGGACACCCTGCCACTGACCGGCAACGGGAAGATCGACCGCAGTGCGCTGCCGGTGCCGGACCTGACAGCACGCAACGTACCGAACGAGTTCGTCTCGCCGCGGACCGATCTGGAGCACCGCCTGGCCGAGCTGTGGCAGGGCGTGCTGGGCGTGGAGCGGATCGGCGCCGACGACGACTTCTTCGACCTCGGCGGTCACTCGCTCAACGCCACGGAACTGCTCGTCGCGGTACGCACGGAGTTCGGTGTCACGATTCCCGCGCGCGTCCTCTACCTGCAGCCGACCCTCGGTGAACTCGGCGAGCAACTGGAGAACGCCCTGCGCAGCGGGGCACCGCGATGACCGTCGCCGTCGAGAGGGGCCGGTGCCCGATGCACGCCGGGCCAGGGGTCGATCTGTTCGCGTCGGAGACGTTCGCCACCACCGATGTGCACGCCGTCTGGCGCCGTCTGCGCCAGGTGACGCCCGTCAGCTGGCATCCGGTCGGCGACGACGGGTTCTGGTCTGTGACCCGGTACGACGACGTCCAGCACGTGCTGCGCGACCACACCACGTTCACCTCCGAGCAAGGTTCACTGCTCACCCTCCTCGGCAAGGGCGATCCGGCCGGTGGCCGGCAGATGGCGGTCACCGACCCACCCCGGCACGCACGGCTGCGGGAGCCGCTGCAGCGCGCCCTGTCGGTCAAGGAGGTGGAGCGCGACCTGCCGCGTATCCGGTCCCTGATCCGGGAGCTGCTCGCCCCCATGAGGGACGGCGGCGTGTTCGACTTCGCCGGGGCCATGGCGGCCATGCCGATGGCGGTGATCGGATCGTGGATGCGGCTTCCCCCGGCCGACTGGCCCGAACTGACCCGGCTGACGGCCGCGTCGATCGCGCCGGACGACCCCGCCTACGTCGGTTCGGGCGGCCCGCAGCGGACCCTCGTGCGGGCGCACCGTGAGCTGTTCGCCTACTTCCAGGACGTGGTCGCGGAGCGGCACGCCGCCCCTGGCGACGATCTGATCGGCGTGCTGCTCGGCATGCGGGTCGACGGGGAACGGCTCACTCCGAGCGAGATCGTCTCCAACTGCTACAGCCTGTTGCTCGGAGCCAACGTGACCACCGCCCAGCCGCCGAGTGCCGCCTTGCTGGAGCTCGCCGGAACCGACACGCTGGCCGACTGGGCGGCGCATCCGGAGCTGACGGTCAGCGGGGTGGAGGAGTCCCTGCGCTGGTCGTCGCCCGCGCAGCACTTCATGCGCTACGCCACACGGGACGTGCGGATCCGGGATGTCACGGTGCACGCGGGCGAAGCGGTCGTCGCGTGGCTGGGCTCGGCCAACCGCGACGAGGACGTGTTCGCGCGGCCCGACACCTTCGACATCCGCAGGCGCCCCAACAAGCACGTCGCCTTCGGCGTCGGCCCGCACTACTGCGTCGGACACACCGTCGCCAGGGTCGCGCTGCGGACCCTGTTCCACGAGCTGCTGACCGGCTTCACCGACATCGAGGTCGTCGGCGAACCCGTACGGCTGCGGTCCAACTTCATCGCGGGATACACCAGTCTGCCAGTGACGGCACGAGGAGCACGGCCATGACGAACGCATCGGCTGTTCCGCTGCGCAGGTGGCTGCCCCGGCCGCTGCCGGACACCCCGTCGCGGATCTTCTGTCTGCCCTACTCGGGCGCGGGCGCCTCCATGTACAACCGGTGGCCGGACACCGCGGGCGGGGCGGCCGGCCTCTGCCCAGTGCAGCTGCCGGGTCGGGAGAACCGGATGCGCGAGCCGCACTTCGGGACCTACGAACAGCTCGCGAAGGATGTGGTCGAGGCACTGCTGCCCGCCATGGACCGCCCTTTCGGACTCTTCGGGCACTGCAGTTCCGCGCTGATCGCGTACGAGATCG
Organism: Streptomyces longispororuber; assembly: GCF_024448165.1. GTDB lineage: Bacteria > Actinomycetota > Actinomycetes > Streptomycetales > Streptomycetaceae > Streptomyces > Streptomyces longispororuber_A. The sequence continues at coordinate 4,759 of NZ_JAMOLN010000034.1, read as the reverse complement.
GCGCCGTGCTGCAGCGCGAGGGGCTGCCGATGCCACGGACGCTCTTCTGCTCCTCGCAGGTCGCACCCCACGAAGGCCCCTACGGCAGCTACTTGACGATGACGGACGACCAACTACGCGCAGAACTCGTGGCGTTGAGCGCCAGCGACATCGACGACTCGGTGCTGGACCTCGTCACGGAGGTGCTGCGAGCGGACGTAGAGGCGAACAAGGCCTACCACCCGGCCGAGCCCGTACTCCTGGACACCGCGATCACCACGATCGGCTGGTCGGACGACCAAGAGGTCGCCCCCGAGCTCATGCTCGGGTGGGACCAGTACGCCGCGAGGGTCCGCCGCGTGGTGCTGCCGGGCGTTCATCACACGTTCCTCGACGCCCCGGCGAAACTGCTGGCGCACTTCGCCGAGGGAATGGCCTCCGATGACTGAGGTGCTCACCTGCCGGATCGCCGGAACCCGCAACGGCCCCTCCGGCAGCGCCAACGGCGGGTACGCGTGCGGGCTGTTCGCCCGGACCGCCGCCGACGCCGTCGGCACGGCCGCGGTGGTCCAGTTGCACGCGGCCCCGCCGCTCGACACCGAACTGAACGTCCAGGCGCATCGTGGGCGCGCCAGTGTCTGGCACGAACACGAGCTCGTCGCGACGGTGTCCGCCGCGCGGCACGAACATCCAGCGACGGCGCCGTTCGTCACCGTCGCCGCCGCCCAGCGAGCCGGCGCGATCTTCAAGGGCGCGACAGCGCACCCGTTCCCGTCGTGCGTGGTGTGCGGCACCGCCAGGACCGACCCGGCCGCGCTGCACCTGACCCCAGGGGAAGTGGACGGTATGCCGGGTGTCACCGCGTGCGTCTGGACCCCCGGCGACGTGGACCCTGACACGGTTTGGGCTGTCCTCGACTGCCCCGGCGGCTGGACCCTCGACCAGAGCGGTTCCCCGTACGTGCTCGGCAGGATGTCCGCGCGCGTCCACGCCGTCCCGCCGCCCGGGGAACCCACCGTGGTCGTGGCCCGGAACATCGAGACCGCCGGACGGACCGCCCGGGTGGTCAGCGGGCTGTTCGGTGCCGACGGGACCGAGCTCGGCCGGGCGGAGGCCACCTGGATCCGGCTCAGTGCTTCTTCCGATCCGGCGCCGAGGCAAAGGGAGCTGATTCCATCGTGACTGTGCACCTGATCGACCTGTTCGAGGAGCAGGCGCGCCGCCGGCCGGACGCCACCGCCGTGATGTGCGGCGAACAGACCATTTCCTACCGGGACTTGGACAGGCGGGCCAACCAGCTGGCCCACCTACTGGCCGAGTCCGGCGCCCGCCCCGGCGCGTTCGTCGGGGTGAGCCTCCCGCGATCCGTGGACCTGCCGGTGGCGCTGCTTGCCGTACTGAAGACCGGTGCGGCCTATCTGCCGCTGGACCCGGACTATCCCGGGGAACGGATCGCGTGGATGGTGCGGGACGCGGACCCCGTCGTGGTCGTCGGCACGTCGGCGACACTCCCGCCCAGGGGATCCGTACTCCTGCTCGACGATCCGGCCACGGCGGCCCGCCTCGCAGACACCCCCGACGGCCCTCCGCCGGCCGTGCGGAACCCCGGCGACGCCGCGTACATGATCTACACCTCCGGATCGACGGGACGGCCGAAGGGGGTCGTAGTCGCGCACGCCAACGTCCTGGCACTGTTCGCCGCCGTCCGCGACCTGTTCGACTTCGGCCAGGACGACGTCTGGACGCTGTTCCACTCCTACGCGTTCGACTTCTCCGTCTGGGAACTGTGGGGCGCGCTCCTGCACGGCGGCACACTGGTGGTGGTCCCGGTCCACACCGCCCGCTCCACGCCGGACTTCCTCCGGCTCCTGGCCGACCAGCAGGTCACCGTCCTCAACCAGACGCCATCGGCGTTCTACGAGTTGGCACGCGCCGAAGCCGAGGATCCGGTCACCTCCGCCCGACTGGCCCTGCGACACGTGATCTTCGGCGGCGAGGCGCTCGACCTGGCGAAGCTGGAGGACTGGTACGAGCGGCACGACCCGGCCACGCCACAGCTGGTGAACATGTACGGAATCACCGAGACCACCGTCCATGTCACGCATGCCGCCCTCGACCGCCATCTGACGACCGCGACCGGCCTGGTCGGCCGACCGCTGCCCGGTGTCCGGTGCTATGTCCTGGACGAAGCGATGAACCTCGTACCACCCGGTGTGGTCGGCGAGCTGTACGTGGGCGGCGTCGGCGTGGGGTGGGGTTACTGGGGCCGCGGCGGCTTGACGGCCGCGCGGTTCGTGCCGGATCCGTTCGGTCCCGCCGGTGAGCGGCTCTACCGGACCGGAGACCTCGTGCGCTGGGGGCGCTGGGGCCTGGAATACTCCGGCCGGATCGACGACCAGGTGAAGATCCGGGGGTTCCGGATCGAGCTGGGCGAGGTCGAGTCGGTGCTGGCCCGCTGCCCCGGTGTGGCGGACGCGGTGGTCGTCGCCGGCACAAACGGGCGGGGCGAGCCGTGTCTGGTCGGGCACGTCACGCCGGCCAGGTCGAGCGGATCGGCGCATCCCGCACAACTGAGCACCTCGGCACGAGAGTTCATGTCCGAGCAGCTCCCCGCACACATGGTTCCGGCAGTGGTCATGGTGTGCGCGGAGTTCCCGTTGTCCCCCACCGGCAAGGTCGACCGCCGAGCCCTGCCGGCGCCGACGTTCGACGCGTCGGCCGACCGCCCCCGCTCACCGGCGGAGGCGGTGCTGTGCACGATCTTCGCCGACGTGCTCGGCCTTCGCGAAGTCGGCCCAAACGACAGGTTCTTCGACCTCGGCGGGCACTCGCTCATGGTGATGAGCCTGATGCGCCGAGTGCGTGACGCGCTGGGGGTGGAACTGGGGGTCAGCGCCCTTTTCGAGGCACCGACACCGACCGCGCTCGCGCGGCTGATCGCGGGCCGCACCACGGGGAGCGGGGCCCATGACGTCCTGCTCGAACTACGCGGCCACGGCAGCGGGACACCGCTCTTCTGCGTCCATCCGTCCACCGGCATCAGCTGGTCCTACGCCGGCCTGCTGCACCACCTCGATCCGCGGACGCCGCTGTACGGACTGCAGGCGCCGAGCCTGAGCGGGGCGTCCGAACCGCCCAGCACCATCGAGGAGCTGGCGGAGGACTATCTGCGTCACCTCCGCAAAGTGCAGCCGAGCGGACCGTACCGGCTGCTCGGCTGGTCGTTCGGCGGTCTGGTCGCCCACGAGATCGCGGTGCAGCTCGAACAGGAGGGGCAGCAGGTCGAATTGCTCGCCGTACTGGACGTGTCACCACTGCCCCCGGAGACCGACGGCACGCACACAGAGGACCTCGCCGGGGACACCCTCGACGAGGCGCTCGCGGAAGAGCTCGGCGTCGCCAGCCTGCCGGAGGAAGTGATCGCCCGAATCACCACCACCCTCAGGCACAGCGGCCGACTGCGAGACCGCTTCACCCCCGGCCGGTTCGGCGGCGATCTGCTCCTGTGCACGGCTGGACCGCATACACGTGCCGACGACTGGAGCCCGCACGTCGGCGGCCGCATCACGACCCACGAGATCGCCACCACACATCTCCGGATGATGCGCCCCTCGGCGTTGAACCAGATCGGTCCTGTCCTGGCGGCCGCACTCGCGGAGGGAGATCAGTAAGTGCCATGCCGAGCCTGGTGCGGGGCTTCACCAACAAGCCGCGGCCGACCACGCCGGTCTGGCCGCCGTCTATCGATCCCAGGATCGTGGAAGCCCCGACTGTTCCGCCTACGATCACTGTCTTTCTGCGGCCAACCACGATGACGTGCAGATCCAGAGCCTCTGCGCCAATTGACAGCTGCGTGATCCTGCTGCCGGCGTTCCGGTACCGCGGCGGCCCTCCCTGCATGACCGAAGGCCGCCGACGGAACGATTCATCAGCTGCTTGTCACATACGCGGACTGGGCCGGTGCGTCCGAGGGGCCGGCAGGGGAAGGAAGGACGGCACCGCGGAGGATGGCCTGCTCGGCGGGGGTGGCTCGGCTGACCCATGCGGGCGCCAGAGCCGCGTAGGTGGTGACGTCGTGCCAACGGCCCTGGGTGTGGAACAGTTCCCGCAGCGTGGCCTCGGGGTGCAGCCCGGCCGCGAGCATCACGGCGCGCATCCGGGTGTGATCGGCGCGGTGCCCGGCCCAGATGCGATGCAGCCCCAGGTGCCCGAATCCGTAGGCCATCAGGAGGCGCCCCGCTTCGTGGCCGTGGCCCCGTACGGGGGCGTCGGGGAGCAGGACCAGGCTGGTGAGCATGGCGTTGCGGCCGTACTCCTCGACGAGCAGGCCCATGGTGCCGACCATGGCGTCCTGGCCGTGCGGGCAGATGGCCAGGGTGTGCTTGCGCCGAGGGTGGCTGTAGGGCTGGGCGAGGTGTTGTGCGAACGCGTCCTGGGCCTGACGGGCGTCCATCCGGTCGATTCCGAGGTAGCGGGTGAGGACGGGGTGGGTGTGGATGCGTTCGAACGGTGCCAGGTCGGTGGCCCGCAGCTCGCGCAACCAGAGGTGCTCACCGTGGAGTTCGGGCAGGTGGTTCACCGGGCCGCTCCCGAGAGGACGCGCTCGGCATCGACGGGGCCGACGAGCTCTTCGAGGTCCGCGTAGTAGCGGCCCGAGGGCACGGGCGCGCCCAGCAGGATGCGGCGTGCGGCGTCGGTCACCAGGGCGCCGCCCAGCATCACCCCGCTGGCCAGCTGCGGCCAGCTCGACATGGTGTGTCCGATCAGACCGAGAGCATCC
>NZ_JAMOLN010000339.1 GCF_024448165.1 Streptomyces longispororuber | reverse complement strand
ACGTCGCACTCTGAACACCCTGTGTGTCCGAAATAGGGGCGTAAGGGAGTGTTCAATGGCGCAAGGATGTTCGCCCGTAGCGGAGGGAACCGGCGCGCGCCGCATGGAGTGTCAGTCGGTGCGGGTAAGACATCCCTAGTGAGAGGGGCGACACGAACAGGTTGGGCGTCTCGCGTTCGCCATCGGCGTAGCGGCGGTGCGGGTATCTGCCTGGCCTGCGGGAACATCGTCTCGCACCATCGGGTTGGAGCAGTTGTCGGCGTTCGGGGTCAGGAGGAGCCTCTTGTTCTCGGCCGGGTGTCGGCAGTTGGAATGAGCGGTCCCCGCTTGCGGGACTAAGCTGCGGAAGGACAGGGAGGGGACAGCCCCCTTACTGCCTGACCGCTCTGAGGAGCGATTAACGATGTTCGAGAGGTTCACCGACCGCGCGCGGCGGGTTGTCGTCCTGGCTCAGGAAGAAGCCCGGATGCTCAACCACAACTACATCGGCACCGAGCACATCCTCCTGGGCTTGATCCACGAGGGCGAGGGTGTCGCCGCTAAGGCCCTGGAGAGCCTCGGGATTTCGCTCGAGGCGGTCCGCCAGCAGGTGGAGGAGATCATCGGTCAGGGCCAGCAGGCCCCGTCCGGCCACATCCCCTTCACCCCCCGTGCCAAGAAGGTCCTGGAGCTGTCGCTCCGCGAGGCCCTTCAGCTGGGCCACAACTACATCGGCACGGAGCACATCCTGCTCGGCCTGATCCGTGAGGGCGAGGGCGTCGCCGCCCAGGTCCTGGTCAAGCTGGGCGCAGACCTCAACCGGGTGCGGCAGCAGGTCATCCAGCTGCTCTCCGGCTACCAGGGCAAGGAGACCGCCACCGCCGGCGGTCCTGCCGAGGGCACGCCCTCCACGTCCCTGGTCCTCGACCAGTTCGGCCGCAACCTGACGCAGGCCGCTCGTGAGTCCAAGCTCGACCCGGTCATCGGGCGCGAGAAGGAGATCGAGCGCGTCATGCAGGTCCTGTCGCGCCGTACCAAGAACAACCCGGTCCTGATCGGTGAGCCCGGCGTCGGCAAGACCGCCGTCGTCGAGGGCCTCGCCCAGGCCATCGTCAAGGGCGAGGTGCCCGAGACCCTCAAGGACAAGCACCTCTACACCCTCGACCTCGGCGCGCTGGTCGCCGGCTCCCGCTACCGCGGTGACTTCGAGGAGCGCCTGAAGAAGGTCCTCAAGGAGATCCGCACCCGCGGCGACATCATCCTGTTCATCGACGAGCTGCACACGCTCGTGGGTGCGGGTGCCGCCGAGGGCGCCATCGACGCGGCTTCGATCCTGAAGCCGATGCTGGCCCGCGGTGAGCTCCAGACCATCGGTGCCACGACGCTCGACGAGTACCGCAAGCACCTGGAGAAGGACGCGGCCCTCGAGCGCCGCTTCCAGCCGATCCAGGTCGCGGAGCCGTCGCTGCCGCACACCATCGAGATCCTCAAGGGTCTCCGTGACCGCTACGAGGCCCACCACCGCGTCTCGATCACGGACGAGGCCCTCGTCCAGGCCGCGACGCTGGCCGACCGGTACATCTCGGACCGCTTCCTGCCGGACAAGGCGATCGACCTGATCGACGAGGCCGGTTCCCGGATGCGCATCCGCCGGATGACCGCGCCGCCGGACCTCCGCGAGTTCGACGAGAAGATCGCGGGCGTGCGTCGCGACAAGGAGTCGGCCATCGACTCCCAGGACTTCGAGAAGGCAGCTTCGCTCCGCGACAAGGAGAAGCAGCTGCTGGCGGCGAAGGCCAAGCGCGAGAAGGAGTGGAAGGCCGGCGACATGGACGTCGTCGCCGAGGTCGACGGCGAGCTGATCGCCGAGGTCCTCGCGACCGCGACCGGCATCCCGGTCTTCAAGCTGACCGAGGAGGAGTCCTCGCGTCTGCTGCGCATGGAGGACGAGCTCCACAAGCGGGTCATCGGCCAGAAGGACGCCGTCAAGGCGCTCTCGAAGGCGATCCGTCGTACGCGTGCGGGTCTGAAGGACCCGAAGCGTCCGGGTGGTTCGTTCATCTTCGCCGGCCCGTCCGGTGTCGGTAAGACGGAGCTCTCGAAGGCCCTGGCCGAGTTCCTCTTCGGTGACGAGGACGCGCTGATCTCCCTCGACATGTCGGAGTTCAGCGAGAAGCACACGGTCTCGCGCCTCTTCGGTTCGCCCCCCGGCTACGTGGGCTACGAAGAGGGCGGCCAGCTGACGGAGAAGGTGCGGCGCAAGCCGTTCTCGGTGGTCCTCTTCGACGAGGTCGAGAAGGCCCACCCGGACATCTTCAACTCGCTGCTGCAGATCCTGGAGGACGGTCGCCTGACCGACTCCCAGGGCCGCGTCGTGGACTTCAAGAACACGGTCATCATCATGACGACCAACCTCGGCACGCGGGACATCTCGAAGGGCTTCAACCTGGGCTTCGCGGCCACGGGTGACACGAAGACCAACTACGAGCGCATGAAGAACAAGGTGTCGGACGAGCTCAAGCAGCACTTCCGTCCCGAGTTCCTCAACCGTGTGGACGACGTCGTCGTCTTCCCGCAGCTCACGCAGGACGACATCCTCCAGATCGTCGACCTGATGGTCGGCAAGGTGGACGAGCGCCTGAAGGACCGGGACATGGGCATCGAGCTCTCCCAGTCCGCCAAGGAGCTCCTCTCCAAGAAGGGTTACGACCCGGTCCTGGGAGCGCGGCCGCTGCGTCGCACGATCCAGCGCGAGGTCGAGGACACCCTCTCGGAGAAGATCCTCTTCGGCGAGCTGCGTCCGGGCCACATCGTGGTCGTGGACACGGAGGGCGAGGGCGAGAACAAGACCTTCACCTTCCGGGGTGAGGAGAAGTCGGCCCTCCCCGACGTCCCGCCGATCGAGCAGGCCGCCGGTGGCGGTGCGGGGCCGAATCTGAGCAAGGAGGCGTAGCCCCTCCGGGAGCTGCCGGCTCCCGTTCGGAGTGAAGCCTGACATGGGTGGCGCAGGGGTTTCGGCCCCGGCGCCACCCATTGTCGTGTCAGCGCCTCTCGGGCACGGACCCGCATTTACGACATCGAGAAACGAATCTGCGGATGCGTGGCGCGGAGCCGGGCCAGGCTGGAGCGGCCGAGCCCGGTCTGTGCGGAGACGACTCTCGACCTGAGGCGCAGGTGCGTCAGCGCCGGAAACGTCTCGAGGATGCCCTCGACGCTGTCCAGGTCGGTGAGTTCCCGCAGGCTCAGCGTGGTCACGTTCGGGATCGGGGGAAGCCCCGTCGTGCCGACGACCGAGAACATCGAGGTCTCAACGGTGTCGATCGAGGTCGAGTCCCGCACGAAATTCCAGAACAGCATCGGGCGCAACGGGGAGTGCACCGAGATCGAGGTCAGCGATTCCCAGGCCTCGAGGCCCCGGGTGTCGATCAGGCGGAGATCCGGCAGGGCCAGTCGTGTCACGGCCGCATGCACGGGCAGGGCCGCCACCGTCGTGACGCTCGGTGTGGCCAGCGTCAAGGAGCGCAGGGTGGACAGCTCCGGGATCCAGTCGAAGGTGCCCGGCGGCAACTCGGTGCGGAGCGAGAGGGAGAGCTGCTCCACGGCGGGCAGGCCCGCGACAGCGGAGATGTCGGTCAGGGCGGGGACGCTGGAGCTGATGTTCAGGGTCGTCAGGTCGCGGCCGGACTTCCGGAGGAAATCCAGGTCGCAGAGGTCGGGCAGGCGCAGTAGATGCAGGAGATGCGTCTTCGGCAGGCGGGTCTCGTCCAGTTCGGACGAGGTGAAGGGGCCGCTGAGGACGAGGGCCCGGCTGCCGGGCAGTTCGTGCACCAGGCCCAGCTGTTCCCGCGTGCTGACATGGATCGGGACCCGCGCGGGCATCCGGCTGATGACGTCCCTCAGGTACGGGGCGGCGGGAAAGTTCGCCCACGCACCGACGAGGCGGGAGAGCGCCGACAGGGAGACGCCCGAAGTGTCGATGAGCCGACGGGCGTACGGCACGGCCTGAGGGCCGCCCACTTTGCCGACCAGGTCGGCGATCGCGCTCTGCTGTCCGGGGTCCAGCTTCTCGGGGTCTGGAAGGAACGAGAGTACGTAGGGCCCGAGGCGGGCGAGCTGGGGCACTTCGGTTGCGGTGATCATGGCCACGAGGGCAGAGATCCGGTCCCGGATCCGGTCCCGCAGATCGGCCTCCAGCCATGCGGCGTGCTCCGAGCACAGGGCCGCCAGGACGTAGAGCTGGACCCGGAGCCGGTCCGAGGCGGGCGGGGCCTCCGCTTTCTCCAGGAGATCGTCGAGCAGCTCGCCGATCTCGCGCCGGCAGTGCCCGGAGGCGAGCAGGATCACGTCCTGCCACAGCTCGTCCTCGGCGTTGCGGACGAGTTCGGCCAGTGAGCCGCTCTCGACGAGTTCCTTCGCGGCCAGGAAGTCCTGGAACGTGCGGTGGATGAACTGGTACGTGTCGTTGCCGTGCTCCTGGAGCAGGCCGGAGCGGTTGAGGAGGTGGGTGAGGACCGCTTCGGGCCTGCCCTGGACGCGTACCCGTTCCATGCCGACGAGCGCCATCTTCACCTGCGGCAGGGCCTGGGCGTGGGTGAACTCGGACTGGCCGCCGCGCACCAGCCACACCGCGATGCGCTGGAGGATCTGGTGGTGCTCCTCGACCGTCATGGTGATGCCGTCGGGGGCGTCCACCCGGCGCCGCATGTCGCGATTGCCGAGCAGCATCCCCAGCGCCGACTGGTACAGCTTGAAGCGCGTCTCGGGCAGGAAGCCCTGGAGCCGGCGGTGCAGTGCGCAGATGACCCCGCACAGCAAGGGCGTACGGGCGAGGTCGCGCAAGGTGGAATTGTGGCGGAACTGCTGTGACAGCTCCGCCTCCAGCTCGCTCACGAGCTCCGGGTCGTCGTCCAGTCGCGCGGCGCGGTGCCAGGCGGCGATGAACTCCTGGATGTCCTCGTCCCGCATCGGCAGGAGGCGCAGCTCCTGGAAGTTCTCGGCCCCCAGCCAGTCCGGCTCGACGGCCAACGGGCGCACCGTGGCCACGCAGCGGGTGCGCGGATAGCGCGCGAGAAGGGCGGCGAGCCAACGGTGGGCCTCCTCCCGGTCGGCCTGTGGCACCTCGTCGAGCCCGTCCACGAGCAGCAGGCCGCGGCCCGCCATGAGGACCCGGCCGACCCACCCGTGCGGCGGGTCGTCGACCATCAGGCGGGCTACCGACGGCAGTTGCGCGGGTCCTGGGAACGCCTCGGCCTGGGCACGTAGCGTCCGCAGCGGGACGATGAACGGCACCAGCCCGTTGAGCTCGGCGAGGCGCGGCCCCAGGGTGCCGTCCGCGACGTGAGCGGCCAGCCACCACACGAGGGTGGTCTTGCCGGCGCCGGCGTCGCCGCGCACCAGTACGCGCGGCCGGTCCGCGAGGAGCGCGTCGATCCGCTGGGCGGAGCGCCCGGAGAACGAAGGGCGTCGGGTCGTGACCGTGTCGAGGTTGCGTGCGTCCGCCTCGGATGTCCGGGGCGCTGCCTCCAGACTCAGATAGGCGGTGTCGAGGTCCCACTCGGACTCACGACGGCTGAGGTCGTCGAGGCCGAAGATCTTCATCTTCCGGTAGGCGCTCGCGACCGCCAGCGCGTATTCGCGCTCGTACTCACGGTCGAGCGGATGGTGGTCGCTGATCGGCTCCGGCTCGGGGAGGTCGTACGGGACGCTCGGCAACTCGGACAGGTCGCTGATCAGGCTGCCCTCGGCGCGCAGATGGCCGCGGCCCCGGGGGATCTCGGTGACGATGCCCAGGAGTACGTCCCCCGCGAAGACCGGTGCGCCGGACAGCCCGGCGAGCGGGCTCGTGCCGTCCGCCGGCTCCACGGCCGGCGCCCGGTCGAAGGCGAACGTGAGCAGGGTGCGGGGGCGGGCCGCGGCGGGCAGCACCGTGCCGGTGAACTGGTCGGCGGCGAGGTGCCCGGCCGGGCCGTGCCGTTGGATGTCCGGGAAGCCGACGATCTCGCAGTCCGGCAGTGCCCGGTCGGTCGCGAGGCGGCCGACGCGTACGTGCGCCGTGCTGGGCAGGTCCGCCGACGTGTGCAGCAACGCGGTGTCCCGCTCGTCGTCGCGCCAGATGACCTCGGAGGGGATGAGACCGCCGTGGTCGGGGTGGGCGACTTTGGGCGCGGGGTCGGAGCCGACGACGTGGGCGCAGGTCAGGACGAGGCGGGCGTTGAGGGCGGCGCCGCTGCCGCGGAGCTCGCTCAGTACGGCGACCGCGCGGCGTGCCGGGGTCATGCGCCGGTGTGAGGGTGGGGGATCCGGTCGTCGTCGGCAGGGCCGAAGGGGGAGGCGGTATCGGTGGCGGTCGGGCGGGTGCTGCCGACCTTCCAGGGGGCATCGGTCGCGGCGTCGCGCGGGGTGAGCGTGAAGGACACCCGATGCGTGTGACCGGTGGCACGTGAGACGTCGGCACCGGCTTCGGCGACCCAGGCCTTGATCTTTCCGCCTCCCTTGGCCTCCCGGCGCAGCTCCAGAGCGAACTCCATGTCGATGGGACCGACCTCGAAGGACAGGGCTCTGCCCGCCCCGCGCTCGGCCGCCTCGATGAGCTGGTCGCGCACGGAGGCGACCGCGTCAGCGAGCTCGATGCCTTCGAAGGTGCTGCGGTGAGCAGCTCGTGCAGTGCTGTTCGCGCCGTCGCCGACGTCGGCCGATGTGGCGTTGCCCATGTGTCCCCCCGGTCCTGCGCAACTGAGCAAGTCCCTTGATTTTAGCGAGATTTACCCCACTCAGGCGGTCGCTTTGCCCTTCGTGCGGCAGGTGGTGACCGTGCTGCGCCGGAACTCGCCCCGAGGGTAGCCCCGGTCACATTCACCCCCGGTTGGATCTTGCGGCCCGGTGACATGCCGCACAGGCGATTTGTCCGGTACTAGGGGAAATAG
>NZ_JAMOLN010000338.1 GCF_024448165.1 Streptomyces longispororuber | reverse complement strand
GCGGCGGTGTCTGTGCGGGCGGCCTTCTCGAAGCGCAGGGAGCCGTCCTCGATGGGGGCGTCCTGGAGCATGGCGCGGTCGCGGTAGTAGTTGTTCCACAGGCGCCACGGGTCGCGGGTGCCCTGGCGCGGCATGACCTCGTTGGCGCGTGCGATGTAGCCGGAGGTCAGCGCCTCGCCCATGACGGAGAACTCCGACCGGTCGGCGTCGGAGGCCAGCGGGGTGGCGATGTCGTGACCGTGGCTGCGCATGTGCGCGAGCAGGCGGGCGGTGTAGTCGGCCGCCAGGTCCGCCTTCAGGGTCCAGGAGGCGTTGGTGTAGCCGATGACGAGGGACATGTTGGGGACGCCTTCAAGGAGCACGGCCTTGTAGAGGACGCGGTTCTTGACGTCCACCGGGCTGCCGTCGACGGTGAGCTCCATGCCGCCCAGGAGGCGGACGCTCAGGCCCGTGGCGGTGACGACGACGTCGGCCTTCAGTTCCTCGCCGGACTTCAGACGGATGCCGTCCGCGGTGAAGGTGTCGATGTGGTCGGTGGCGATCGACGCCTTGCCGCTCTTGAGCACCTTGAACAGGTCGCCGCCGGGGACGACGCACAGGCGCTGGTCCCACGGCTTGTAGCGGGGGCTGAAGTGGCGCATGTCGACGCTCTTGCCGGCCCGGGCGCGCACCAGGCCGAGGAGCGCCTTGCGGGCGAGGCGGGGGTACTTGCGGCAGAAGGCGTAACTCCCGCGCTGCAGCGCGATGTTGCGGGTCCGGGCGATCTTGTGCGTGAGGCGGGCGGGGGCGCGCAGCTTCTGCAGGAGGAAGGTGACCGGGTCGACCTCGGGCAGCGCGAGCACGTACGTGGGCGAGCGCTGCAGCATGGTGACGTGCGCGGCCTCGTCGGCCATCGCGGGCAGCAGGGTGATGGCGGTGGCGCCGGAGCCGATGACGACGACGCGCTTGCCGGTGTGATCGAAGTCCTCCGGCCAGTGCTGGGGGTGGACCAGGGTGCCCTGGTAGTCCGCCTCGCCGGGGAACTGCGGGCGGTAGGGGGTGTCGTAGTCGTAGTAGCCGGTCGCCCCCACGAGGTAGCCCGCGCTGTACGACTCGTGCTCGCCGGTGCTCTCGTCCTCGACCTCGACGGTCCAACGGCCGGTGTCCTGCGAGAAGTCGGCGCTGATCGCCCGGCGCCCGAAGCGGACGTGCTCCAGCACACCGTCGTCGGCCGCGGCGTCCTCGACGTACTGCCGGATCTCCGCGCCGCCGGCCAGGATGCGCGCGTCGCGCCACGGGCGGAAGCCGAATCCGAAGGTGGACATGTCGGAGTCGGAGCGGATGCCGGGATACTGGAAGAGGTCCCAGGTACCGCCGACGCGGGCGCGCCGTTCGAGCACGACGAGCGAGGCGCCGGGGTTGCCGCGCAGGACGTGCCGCGCGGAACTGATGCCGGATATTCCGGCGCCGATGACCAGGACGTCGACTTGCTGCTGCTCCATCGCGGAGGGTCCTCACTCTCGCTCGCGGGCCCCGGGGAGAGGCAGGGAAAGGCGGAGGGTCGCCGCCACGGGGAGCGCCGACGGTTGCGCAGACACGCGGCTCCGCATCTCTGCGGTACCGGCAACTTACCTGCGACACCGCGTTTCAGATACCTCCGGTAACGTGACTTGGATCACACGCAAACGTGCCTGGAGCAGGGCAAATACCCAAAGAGCGTGGACGTTGAGTGGGGAGAACGTGGCGGGGTTGCGTGTGCCGCCCCTCTTGACGGTCGGCGGCGCGTCACGACGTCGCACCCCTCGGCGCCATCGCCCGGCGGGACGAGTATCCGCCCACCTCGCCCGGTCACCATGCCGTATCGCAGCCCCAGGAAGAGCTTCTTGCCTGAGCTATCGAAATTCGATAGATTCCCATCGCAAGTCGATGGAGGGATGAGGCATGGGACAACTGACCGTGCGGGCGCTGCGCGTCGTGCTCGCGGTGGTGCTCGCGGGCACCCTGTTCGTACAGGCGTCGATGGCGTGGGTGCTGGTGAGCGGAAATGATCCGGAGGACGGGTCGCTGGCGCTGACCGCGATGCGCGTGATCGCGATCCTGGGGATGGTGCCGGTCCAGGTCGCCCTGGTCTGCGTGTGGCGGCTGGTGGCGATGGTGCGGCGCGGGACCGTGTTCTCGGACGCCGCCTTCCGGTACGTGGACGGCGTGATCGGGTCGATCGTGGCCGTGTCCCTCGTGTGGTTCGCGGTCACGGGTGTCAACGCGCCCGGTCAGCGGGACGATCCGGGGGTCACCTTGATCATGGGTGGGATCGGCGTCGCCATCCTGGGGGTCGCCCTCATCGTGCTCGTGCTGCGGATGCTGCTCGCCCAGGCCGTCGCGCGCGACGTCGAAGCGACGCGGATGCAGGCCGAGTTGAACGAGGTCATCTGATGCCGATCGCCGTCGACATCGACGTGATGCTGGCCAAGCGGAAGATGTCCGTGGGTGAGCTCGCGGACCGGGTGGGGATCACCCCGGCCAACCTGGCGGTCCTCAAGAACGGCCGTGCCAAGGCGGTGCGGTTCACGACGCTCGCCGCGCTCTGCGAGGTGCTGGAGTGTCAGCCGGGCGACCTCCTGCGCTGGGAGGACGGAGACGCCGCGGGCGACTGACCGGCCCGCGGCGCCCTCCCGTACCGCGGCTCAGGGTGCCCGGTGGGCCGCCATCACGTGCTTGACCCGCATGTAGTCGTCCAGGCCGTAGCGGCTGAGGTCGCGGCCGATGCCGGACTGCTTGTAGCCGCCGTGCGGCATCTCGGCGGGGATCACCTGGTGGCAGTTGAGCCAGACGCAGCCGAAGTCGAGCTCGGCGCTCACCCGCATGGCGCGAGCCAGGTCCGCGGTCCAGACGCTGGAGGCGAGGCCCAGGTCGACGCCGTTGGCGAGGGCGATCGCCTCGTCCTCGTCGGCGAAGGGCTGGACGGTGACGACCGGGCCGAAGATCTCCCCCTGCACCACATCGTCGTCCTGGCGGACCCCGGAGATCACGGTGGCCGGGAAGAAGTAGCCGGGGCGGTCGAGGAGCGCGCCGCCCGTCTCCACCATGGCGTGATCGGGCAGCGACTCCACGACGGACGCGACGCGGGCCGCGTGGGCCGCGCTGTTGAGCGGGCCGTGGAAGACGTCGTCCTCGTCCGGCGCCCCCGCCCTGGTGTTCCGCGCGGCCTCGACGAGCGCGGTCAGCAGCGCGTCGTGCGCCTCGCTTTGCACGAGGACGCGGGTGACCGCGGTGCAGTCCTGGCCCGCGTTGAAGAACGCGGCGTCGGCCAGGGCGCGGGCCGTGCGGACCAGGTCGACGTCGGCGAAGACGATCGCCGGCGCCTTGCCGCCCAGTTCGAGGTGGACGTTCTTCACGTCCCGCGCCGCTTCCGCCATGACCTCGGATCCGGCGCGGGTGCTGCCGGTGATGGCGACCATGTCGACGTCCGGGTGAGCGACGAGGGTCCGGCCGGTGTCGCGGTCCCCGCAGACGATGTTCACGACGCCGGGCGGGAAGGCCCGCTGCGCGAGTTCGCCGAGCAGGACCGTCGACCACGGGGTGGTGTCGGACGGCTTCAGGACGACGGTGTTGCCGGCGGCGAGAGCCGGACCGAGCTTCCACACGGCCATCATGAAGGGGTAGTTCCAGGGCGTGACCTGGGCGACGACCCCGACCGGCTCGCGGCGCACGTACGAGGTGTGGCCCTCGGCGTACTCCCCCGCGGCGACGCCCTCCAGAACGCGGGCCGCACCGGCGAAGAACCTCAACTGGCCGGCCCCGCGCAGGATTTCAAGGGTACGGGTGGTCTCGCGGGGTTTACCCGTGGCGCGCACCTCGGCCGCGAGGAGCTCGTCCGCGTGCTCGACGACCAGGTCGGCGAGGCGCAGCAGCGCCTCCTGCCGCCGGGCCGGGGTGCTGCGCCGCCACCCGGGCAGGGCACGGCGGGCGGCCGCGACCGCACGGTCCACGTCGGCGGCCGATGAGCGGGGCGCCGTGCCGTAGACCTCCTCGGTGGCGGGGTCGGTGAGTTCCATGCGGTCGGACGCCCCGGCCGCGCGGCCGTCGACGACGTTGTGCAGGGTGAGGTCAGACATCGGCGGTCTCCTTGCGCAGCGCGGCCACGGTGACGCCGGGGGCGAGCCGCCCGTCGGTCACCTTCAGCTCGATGAGGGCGGCCCGGCCACAGGCCAGGGCGCGCTCCAGGGCCGGCCCGAACTCCTCGGTGACGGTGACGGTCTCGCCATGGGCGCCGAAGGCCCGGGCGTACGCGGCGAAGTCGGGGTTGCCGAGGGCGGTGCCGCTGACCCGGCCGGGATAGGTCTGCTCCTGGTGTTGGCGGATGGTGCCGTACTGCGCGTTGTTCAGGACGAGGATCAGCGGGGCGGCGCCCTCGGTGACGGCGGTGGCGAGCTCCTGACCGTTCATCAGGAAGCAGCCGTCGCCCGCGATGGAGACGACACGGCGGCCGGGGTGTTCGAGGGCGGCGGCCACGGCGGCGGGGATGCCGTAGCCCATGGAGCCGTTGCGCGGGGCGATTTGGCGTCCGCCCGCCCGGTGGGTGAGAAAGCGCTGGGCCCAGATGGCGTGGTTGCCGGCGCCGAAGGTGACGACGGCGTCGGCGGGCAGCCGGGCGTCGAGGGCGGCGAAGACGGCGCCGAGGTCGAGCGGGTCCCCGTCCGGCGCCGGGGTGCGGAAGGCGAGGTGCGCGGCCCGGTCCTGCTTGGTGAGCGTGGCCCAGGGCACGGGCCCGCCGGGCCGCAGCCCGCGGACGGCCGCCCCGAAGCCGGTGGGAGCGGCGAGCAGCGTCAGTTCGGCCCGGTGGAGGACGCCCGGGGGCTGGGCATCGGGCAGCACCTGCACGAGGCGGGGCCCGGTGCCGTCGTGCGGCAGCAGCGTGTACCCGTCGGTCGTGACGTCGCCGGGCGCGGCTCCGACGGCGATCAGTAGGTCCGCGGTGCGCACCCGCTCCGCGAGCTGGTCGTCCCGGCCGTAGCCGAGGTGTCCGACGTAGTTCTCGGTCTCGTTGTCGAACAGGTCCTGGCAGCGGAAGTCGACAGCGACGGGCAGCGACCACGCCTGGGCCCAGTCGCGGACGTCGGCGCGGGCGTCGGGCGTCCAGCGGCTGCCGCCGAGGATCACGAGCGGCCGCTCCGCGGCAGTCAACAGGCTCTGGAAACGGGCGAGTTCGGCAGGGGCGACGCCGCCGTCCGGAACCGGCAGCGGGGTGGCGTCGGGGACCTGGACGGTGTCCGTGAGCATATCCTCGGGCAGTCCGATGACCACCGGCCCCGGGCGGCCGCTGCTCGCGACGGCGAAGGCCCGGGCCACGTACTCGGGGATGCGGGCGGCGTCGTCGACGGTCTCGACGAGTTTGGCGCTGGCGCCGAACGTGCCGCGCAGGTCCAGTTCCTGGAACGAGTGCCGGTCGGTGTGGTCGCGCGGGACGAGGCCGATGAAGAGGATCAGCGGGGTGGCGTCCTGGTGAGCGGTGTGCAGGGCGACGAGCGCGTTCGTGGCGCCGGGGCCCCGGGTGGTGAAGCAGATCCCGGGGCGCCCGGTGAGCTTGCCGTGCGCCTCCGCCATGTAGGCGGCGCCGCCTTCGTGGCGGCACACCACCAGACGGACCGGGGCGTCGTGCAGGGCGTCGAGGGCGGCGAGGTAGCTCTCGCCGGGCACGCCGTACGCGGTGTCGACGCCGTGCGCGGCGAGCTGATCGATCAGGACCTGGCCGCCGGTGCGGGCAGGGTGGTGCCGGTTCATGCGGGGACCTCGACGTTCTGGGACGGGGTGGAAGGGGTGGCGGCGCGCCGGCGCAGGACCGTCCCGGCGGCGAGGGAGCCGGCCACGGTGCAGGCGGCGATGACCATGAGCAGCAGGGCGGCGCCCCACGAGGCGCCGTCGGCGGCGCCGGTGAGCGAGGTCGCCATCAGCGGCACGAAGCCGGACAGGACGCCCGCGAGGTTGTACGACATGGCGACGGCGCTGTACCGGAACTCCTCGGGGAACATCCCGGAGACAACGGCGCCGATCGGCGCGTACGGGATCGACAGGGCGCCGATGCCGAGCGAGACACCGAGGTAGACCAGGCCGGTCTCCTTCGTGTCGACGAGCCAGAAGGCGGGGAACGCCACGACCATCGTGACGAGCGCGCCCATCGCGCAGACCCGCCAGGCCCCGATCCGGTCGGCGAGCCGTCCGGCGAGGACCAGCACCACGATCTCCACGACCGAGCCGATGACGGTGGAGTTGAGCATCGTCTGCTTGTCGATGCCGAGTTCGTCGGTGCCGTAGGAAATGATGAACGTGCTCATCAGGAAGAAGCCGCCCACGCCGAGGAACGCGGCACCCACGCCCACGATCATGCGGCCCCAGGTGCGCCGGAACGCCTCGACGAGCGGCGCCGGCTTCGGGCCGTTGCGTTCGGCGTCGTCCAGCATCTTGCGGAAGACCGGCGACTCCTCGATGTGCATGCGCAGGTAGAGGGCGAAGCCGAGCAGCGGGAAGGCGATCAGGAACGGCAGGCGCCAGCCCCACGAGTAGAAGGCGTCGTCGGGCAGCATGCCGACCAGCGCGAAGGCACCGCTGGACAGCAACGTCCCGACGGGCGAGCCGAGTTGAGGGATGGACGAGTAGCTGCCGTGCTTCTCCTTGGGGGTGTGCTCCAAGGTGAGCAGCATCGCGCCCGACCACTCGCCGCCCACCGATATGCCCTGGAGGAAGCGCAGGGCGGACAGCAGTGCGGGCGCCCAGATGCCGATGGTGTCGTACGTGGGCAGCAGGCCGATGCAGCCCGTCGTGGCGCCCATCATCACGACCGTGATGATCAGTGAGACCTTGCGGCCGTAGCGGTCACCGATGTGGCCGAAGATCGCGGCGCCGATGGGGCGGGCCACGAATCCGACGGCGAACGTCACGAACGAGGCGATCGTGCCGACCGCCGGATCGAGCTCGGGGAAGAACAGCTTGTTGAAGACGAGCGCGGCGGCGGTGCCGTAGAGGAAGTAGTCGTACCACTCCAGTGCGGTGCCGCTGAAGGCTGCCGTCAGCAGTCTTCTGATGTCCTTCAGGTCGGGCTTGCTGGGCGTGC
>NZ_JAMOLN010000337.1 GCF_024448165.1 Streptomyces longispororuber | reverse complement strand
GCTCGTGACACGGCCCCGCGCCCCTGAAGAGGCGCTCCGTACGGCTCGTCCCCCGGGCGGGGGACGGCCGCCGTCCGGGGACCCCTCCCCGGCGTGACGCACCGGGGAGCGGCCGGCCCTAGCGTCGACGGGCATGACAGACATGACGCTGGAGGCCCGCGGGCTGCGGAAGCGGTACGGCGGGAACGTGGCCGTGGACGGGCTGAGTTTCCGTGTGGAGCCGGGGAAGGTGACCGGGTTCGTGGGGCCCAACGGGGCCGGGAAGTCGACCACGCTGCGGATGATGCTCGGGCTGGACCGGCCCGACGCCGGGGAGGCGCTGATCGGCGGGCGGCCCTACGCCGAGCTGGCGGAGCCGCTCGCCACCGTGGGCGCACTGCTCGACTGCGAGTCGCTGCATCCGGGGCGGCGGGCCCGCGACCATCTGCGGTGGCTCGCGCACTACAGCGGGCTGCCGGTGCGGCGGGCCGACGTCGTCCTCGACCTGGTCGGGCTGACGTCGGCCGCCCGCAAGCGGGCCGGGGGCTTCTCGCTCGGCATGCGGCAGCGGCTCGGGATCGCGGCCGCGCTGCTCGGCGACCCGCCCGTGCTGATCCTCGACGAGCCGGTCAACGGGCTGGACCCGGAGGGGATCCAGTGGATCAGGGGATTCCTCAAGTCCCTGGCCTCGCAGGGGCGGACCGTGCTCGTCTCCTCGCACCTGATGAGCGAGTTGCAGGACACCGCCGACCACCTCGTCGTCATCGGGCGGGGGCGGCTGCTCGCCGACACCGACGTCGGTGAGCTGCTCGACGAGGCGTCCGGCGGGCGGATCACCCTGCGCACCACCCAGCGGGCCGAGGCCATGACCGTGCTGGCCGGGGACGACGTCGCCGTCGCCGTGACCGGGGCCGACACGCTCACCGTGGCGGGGCTGAGCAGCGAGGACATCGTCGCCCGGCTCGGCGCGCACGGCGTCGCGTTCTCCGAACTGGCCCGGCACCGCGCCACGCTGGAGGAGGCGTACATGGAACTCACCGGCAGCGTCGGGGAGTTCACCGCTGGGGCGGAGGCCGTCCGATGACGCGGGCGCTGCGCGCCGAATGGGTCAAGCTGCGGACCGTCCGCAGCACCGGGCTCGCGCTGATCGCGACGTTCGTCCTGGCCCTGCTGATGACCGTGGTGTCGGCGAGCGGCAGCCACTTCGGCTACGACGGTCCCGAGGCCTTCGACAGCGGGACGTTCGTGCACCGCACCGCGACCGGCGACGGCACGTTCACCGTGCGCGTCGCCGACCAGAAGGACTCCGAGAACTGGGCCAAGGCCGGGCTGATGCTGCGCGGCTCGACCGAGGGCGGGGCCGCGTACGCGACGATCCTGCTGACGCCCGGGCACGGGGTGCGGATGTTCGTGGACGGGAAGAACGAGAAGACCGCGGACGTCTCCGGCGCGACCCGGTGGCTGCGGCTCACCCGGGACGGCGACCGGATCACCGGCTACCAGTCCGCCGACGGCCGCGGCTGGCACGAGGTGGCCACCCTCACCGCGTCCCGGCTGCCCGCGCGCACCGAGGCAGGGCTCTTCGTCACGTCGCCCCCCAGGTCGGTCGTGCGGCGCATCGGTCCCGGGGCCGCCGCCGTGCATCCGGTGGCGACGACCGGGCGGGCCGTCTTCGACCACGTCGCCTTCCCCGGCACGGCGGACGGCGCGTGGCGGCAGACCGACATCTTCCAGAAGTACGCGCACGGCGGCATGCGGAACCCGACCACCGAACCCCAGCCGTACACGCGGGCCGACGGCCGTCTCACCGTCACCGGCAGCGGCGACCTCGGTGCGCTCGGCACGGCCGGGGTGGGACTCGAACCGGCACCGCCCGACCAGGTCAAGGAGACGCTGGAGACGGGCACGCGGCTCGCCGCGATCGCCGTGATCGCGCTCGGCGTCCTGTCCGTCACGTCCGAGTACAGGACGGGCACCGTGCGCACCACGTTCACCGCCAGCCCACGGCGCGGCCGGGTGCTCGCGGCGAAGGCCGTGGTGCTGGCCGCGCTGGTGTTCGTGGTCGGGCTCGCGGCGTCCGTGGCCTCGCCCTACGTCGCCCGGCCCTACCAGCGGGAGAACGGCTTCAAGCCACCCCTGTTCCCCGACATCTCGCTCACCGACCCGGCGACGCTGCGCGCGGTCGTCGGCAGCGCCGCCTATCTCGCCCTGATCGCCGTGCTCAGCATGGGGGTCGGCGTGCTCCTGCGGCGGACCGTGCCGGCGGTCGTGCTGATGCTGACGCTGGTCATCGTGGTGCCGATCGTGGGGTCCAGCACGTCCATCGCGTTCAGCGACTTCGTCGAGGGGGCCACGCCGACGGCGGGCCTCGCCATCCAGCAGACCCGGCAGCTCGTCGAGTACGCGGTGGCGCCGTGGACCGGGTTCGCCGTGCTGTGCGCGTACGTGGCCGTGGTGCTCGGCGCCGCCGGCCGGCGGCTCGCGCGGAGGGACGTATGAGCGGCAGGACGAGCCGACGCGCGAGGGGACGTACGGGGGTGCTCGCGCTGCGCAGGGCGGTGCACGGCGAGTGGACCAAGCTGTGCACCCTGCCCGGCCAGGTGTGGACCCTGGTCGGGCTGCCCGTGGCGATGGCCGGGCTGACCGCGCTCGTCGCCGCGGCCGCGGAGCCCGGGCAGCAGGGCACGCTCGCGCCGACCGCGGTGACCCTGTCCGGTGTGTACCTGGCGCAGACCGTGGCGGCGCTGCTCGGGATCGGCGTGGTCAGCGGCGAGTATCCGCGGGTGATCCGGCTGACGCTGGCCGCGAGCCCGCGCCGGGACACCGTGTTCCTGGCCAAGACCGCGCTGGTCGTGGTGACGGTGCTGGTGGCGGCGGCGGTCGCGGTGCCCGCCTCGCTGCTCGTGGGCCGGACGGCGCTGCCCGGCGGCGTCGCCCAACTCCCCTACTCCTCGCACATGTTGTGGCGGGCGAGCACCGGCACGCTGGTCTATCTGGTGCTCGTCGCGCTGCTGGGCGCCGGGGTGGCGCTCCTGTTGCGGCACGCCGCGTCGGCAGCCGGGACGGTGATGGCCCTGCTCTACGGCCCGTACCTGGTCACCCTCATCGTCAGGATGCCGGTGCACGCCCTGCACCGGGTGCAGAAGATCTCCCCGATGTCGGCGGGCCTCGCCGTGCAGACCACGACGGGCAGCGGAACGGCTCCGCTCGCGCCGTGGACGGGCATCGCGGTGCTCGGCGCGTACGCGGCCGGGGCGCTGCTGCTGGGGTGGGCGGCGCTGCGGTGGCGGGACGCATGACGTGGGGCGCTTTCACGCCAATGGTGCGTCGCTGTGGCCGTTCACAGTCCGCACCCATGCTCCTGACAGCTTCGACTCCTAGCGTCCCGCCGCATGACTGATACCCAAGAGCCTTCCCAGCAGCGTGACGTGACGCGTCGCAAGGTGCTCGCCGTCGGTGGCGCGGCGGTCGCCGCCGTCGGAGTGGGCGGCACGGCCGCCGCCGGCGGTGCCTTCGCCGACGAGCCGCGGGGCGGCTCCGACGACGCCTGCTACGTCCTCACCACCGAGACCACCGAAGGCCCGTACTACATCGACGCGGACAAGATCCGCCGGGACATCACCGAGGACCAGGACGGCATCCCGCTCGCGCTCACCCTCAAGGTGATCGACGCGGACACCTGCAGGCCGCTGCGGAACGCGGCCGTCGACATCTGGCACTGCAACGCCGTCGGCATCTACTCCGGGTACGAGGCGATGAGCGGCGGCGGACCGGGTGGTGGGACCCCGCCGTCCGGCACGCCGACGGGCGAGCCGCCGACCGGCGCCCCGACCGGAGGCCCCGGCGGGGGCGGGGGCGGCCACCAGGAACCCACCGACGACGAGCGGTACCTGCGCGGCACCTGGCGCACCGACCGGCACGGCGAGGTCACCTTCAGAACGGTCTTCCCCGGCTGGTACCAGGGGCGTTGCGTGCACATCCACGTGAAGGTGCACGTCGACGGCGAATGGACCGACGCGGGCTACGAGGGCGGGCACACCTGCCACACCGGCCAGCTGTTCTTCGACGAGAAGTCCGTGCTGGCCGCCGCCGAGGTCGAGCCGTACGCGTCGAACGACACCGTCCGCACCACGCTCGACGAGGACACGATCTACCCGGACAACGGCCACGAGGGCGGGCTGCTGTACCTGAAGTACGACCGCAGGAAGATCGCGCGCGGGGTGCGCGCCCGGCTCACGATGGGCGTCGCACCCGACGAGACGCACGACAGCACCGACACGTTCCCCGGCTCGGGACCGTCGTCGGCGCCGTCGTCGTCGAGCAGCCAGTCGGCTAGCTAGCGGCGGGCTCGCCGCCGAAGCGCTCCTTGTAGGACTCCAGGTCCTCGTCGGTGATCTTCGCGAAGAGCACCGGCGGGACCGTGAAGGCGGTGCCCGCGGGGACCGTCGTCAGGGCCTTCGCCTCGTCGGCGGTGACCCAGGTGCGGGTGTCGTCGGCGAGGGCGAACGCGGCGCGCATGGCGGCGGCGGACGCCGGGATGAACGGCTCGGAGACCACCGAGTACAGGTGGATGAGGTTCATCGCCGTACGGAGGGTCAGGGCGGCACCCTCCTTGTTCGTCTTGATCTCCAGCCAGGGGGCCTTCTCCTCCAGGTAGGAGTTGCCCGCGGACCACAGGGCGCGCAGCGCCGCCGCGGCCTTGCGGAACTGGAGGGCCTCCATCTGCTCCTCGTACTCGGCGAGCAGCCGGGCGATCTCGACGCCCAGCTTCTGCTCGGCCTCGCCCGGCTCGCCGCCCTCGGGGACGTCGTCGCCGAAGCGCTTGCGGGAGAAGGACAGGACGCGGTTGACGAAGTTGCCGAGGGTGTCGGCCAGGTCCTTGTTCACCGTCGCCGTGAAGTGCTCCCAGGTGAACGACGAGTCGTCGGACTCCGGGGCGTTCGCGATGAGGAAGTAGCGCCAGTAGTCGGCGGGCAGGATCTCCAGGGCCTGGTCGGTGAAGACACCGCGCTTCTGCGACGTGGAGAACTTGCCCCCGTAGTACGTCAGCCAGTTGAAGCCCTTGAGGTAGTCGACCTTCTTCCACGGCTCGCGGACGCCCATCTCGGTCGCCGGGAACATCACGGAGTGGAACGGGACGTTGTCCTTCGCCATGAACTCCGTGTACCGCACGTCGGAGGCGCCGGCCGGCTCGTACCACCACGACTTCCAGTCGTTGCCCGTGGCGTCCGCCCACTCCTTCGTCGAGCCGATGTACTCGATCGGGGCGTCGAACCACACGTAGAAGACCTTGCCGTCGGCCGCGAGCTCGGGCCAGGTGTCGGCCGGGACCGGGACGCCCCAGTCCAGGTCACGGGTGATCGCCCGGTCGTTCAGGCCCTCGGTCAGCCACTTGCGGGCGATGGAGGACGACAGCTGCGGCCACTCGTCGGCGACCTCGTCGATCCACGCCTCGACCTCGCCCTGCAGCTTCGACTGGAGGAGGAAGAGGTGCTTGGTCTCGCGGATCTCCAGCTCGGTGGAGCCGGAGATCGCCGAGCGCGGGTTGATCAGGTCGGTCGGGTCCAGGACGCGGGTGCAGTTCTCGCACTGGTCGCCGCGGGCCTTGTCGTAGCCGCAGTGCGGGCAGGTGCCCTCGACGTAGCGGTCCGGGAGGAAGCGGCCGTCGGCGGGCGAGTACACCTGCCGGATCGCGCGCTCCTCGATGAACCCGTTCTCGTTCAGCTTGCGGGCGAAGTGCTGGGTCAGCTCCGCGTTCTGCTCGGACGAGCTGCGGCCGAAGTGGTCGAAGGCCAGGTGGAAGCCGTCGTAGACCGCCTTCTGCGCGTCGTGCGCCTGCGCGCAGAACTCGGCGACCGGCAGGCCCCGCTCCTTCGCGGCGAGCTCGGCGGGGGTGCCGTGCTCGTCCGTCGCGCAGATGTACAGCACGTCGTGGCCGCGCTGGCGCAGGTAGCGGGCGTACACGTCGGCCGGGAGCATGGACCCCACCATGTTGCCCAGGTGCTTGATCCCGTTGATGTACGGAAGGGCGCTGGTGATGAGGTGTCGAGCCATCGGGGGCTGCTCCCAAGTCGTGACGATGCGTTGCGCGGAGTGGCGCGGAGTAAGGGTTTCCGTCCGCTGAATCTAGAAATCGTAGCCGACATGGCGCGGCCGCCCGCGCGGTGTTTTACCGTGCGGACGGCCGTGGGCCTTCTTGCGGTTGTTGCTCGTGGCTGCCCGTGGTTGCCGGTGTGCCTTACGGGCGCCAGGTCGCCAGGAGGCCCTTGTACAGCTCGGCGTCGGTCAGCTCGCGCGGGGCCGGGCCCGCGTGGAAGTAGCCGGCGTTGTCCGCCTTCAGCTTGCGCAGGTAGTCGAAGCCCTTGGCGTCCGGGTCGCCGAACGCGACGAACTGGAAGTGGATCGGGCGGCTCGCCGCCTTCGCCAGGGCCTCGTTCGCCGGGCGCTGGACGTCCGGGGGGCCGTCCGTCTGGAAGACCACCAGGGCCGGGGCCGTCGGGTCGGCGCTCTTCTCGTGGTGGGCGACGATCTCCTCGATCGCGCGGTGGTAGCTGGTGCGGCCCATCCGGCCCGCGGCCGCGTGCCACTCGTCGATCTTCGTCTCGTACGAGTCGTCGAGCGTGAGGTCGCCCGTGGCGTCGATGTCCGTCGAGAAGAAGACGGTGTGGACGGTGGGGGTCTCGCGGGCGTCCAGGTGGGCGGCGAGGGCGAGGGTCTGCTCGGCGAGGGCCGCGGCGGAGCCGTCCTTGTAGTACGGGCGCATGGAGCCGGAGCGGTCCAGTACGAGGTAGACCGTGGCTCGGGTGCCGGTGAGGTCGCGCTTCTTCAGCTCTGCGCCGGCCGCCTTGTAGGCCGTGGCCAGACCCGGGGCTCGGGTCTTCACGCGGGTGGCCGGGTGAGCGGGCTTGCCGTTGGCCGGGGCGGGGGTTTCCGCCGCGACGGGGTCGACGTCGTCGCTCTCTTCGGCCGGCACCGGGGTTTCGGCTTCGTCGGCCGGGGCCGGGGCTGCGGTTTCTTCGGCGGGTACCGGGGTGGCGGTTTCTTCGGCCTGTACCGGGGCTGCGGTCTCTTCGGCCTGCGCCGCGGCGGGGGTCTCTGCCGCGACGGGGTCGGCGC
>NZ_JAMOLN010000336.1 GCF_024448165.1 Streptomyces longispororuber | reverse complement strand
CCAGGGGCACGCCCAGCACCGCGGTCACGAGCGCGTCCGACGCCAGGGGCAGCAGCCTGCGGGCGTCCTGGCTGTGTTCCAGGCCCATGACCTGGGCGATGCACAGGGTGGCGGCGTCGGCCGGTTCGATCCCGGCGACGGTGCCCGCCTCGGCGAACAGGCCGGTGAGCAGGGCGTGCAGGTCGCTGGTGAAGGCGGTGCAGATACCGCCGAACAGCCGGGCCTTGTCGTCGAGGAGTTCGGCGGCGTGCGGGGAGTCCCCGGACAGTTCGAGGACCAGGTCGAGCTTGGCGGCGAGCACGCCGCGCACCCGGTCCCGGTACGTCGCACCGGTGTCGGCGGCGGCCCGGCGGGCCCGCCCGAGGGCCTGCTCGTGCAGGCGCCCGGCGAGCCGCCGGAAGGCGTCGTCCTTGCTGCGGACGTACTGGTAGACCGCGGACCGGGACACCCCCATGGCGGTGGCGATGTCGTCCATCGTGGTGCGCCGTACGCCGTACCTGGTCAGGCAGTCGTACGTCGCGTCGAGGACCTCGTCGAGCCGGTCGGTGCCCATCGGGTCAGACCAGCTTCTTGAGCAGTTCGTCGGCGAGCGGGGCGGCGGAGGCCGGGTTCTGGCCGGTGACCAGGTTGCGGTCGACGACCACCTTCGGCGCCCACGCCTCGCCGACCTGGACGTGCACGCCCGCTTCGGTGAGGCGGTCCTGGAGCAGCCACTTGGCCTTGTCGGCGAAGCCGCCCTGGGTCTCCTCCTCGTTGGTGAACGCGGCCACCTCGTAGCCCTTGAAGGAGTTGGTGCCGTCCGCCTTGGTCGCGGCGAGCAGTGCGGCGGGACCGTGGCAGACGACGGCGAGGGGCTTGCCGGACTCCAGGGCGCGGGTCAGCACGTCACCGGAGGTGGCGTCGACGGCGAGGTCCTCCATGGGGCCGTGGCCGCCGGGGTAGAAGACGGCGGCGTAGTCGTCGAGGTGCACGTCCTCCAGGCTGATCGGGGACTGCAGCTCGGCGAACGCGGCGAGGTCGGCGGCCATCCGGTCGGCGCCCTCCTGCCCGCCGTTGAACTGGGGCGCGAGACTGCCCTGGTCGACGGTGGGCACGACGCCACCGGGGGTGGCGACCACGATCTCGTGACCGGCCGCCTTGAACGCCTGGTAAGGGGCGACGGCCTCCTCGGCCCAGAAGCCGGTGGGGTGCCGCGTGCCGTCGGCCAGCGTCCAGTGGTCCGTGCCGGTGACGACGAAGAGGATCTTCGACATGAGGGTTCTCCGGGGGGTGGGGGTCCCGCACGAGGCGTACGGGATCGGGGACGGTCCGTCGCCGCCGCTGACACGTCCGAGGTTCTGACACTTCGTACGCATTTCGTCAGTGCGGCGATGCCCTCGACCGTAGGCCCCCTCCCCCATCGGAATCCAATAGGCTCGTACATGTGAGAGATAGGGATTCCGATGGACGGCGGGGAATGGACCCGGGAATACCGGCGGCCGCGCAGGCGCCGCACGGGGCCGGGCTCCCCGACCTGAACCTGCTGCGCACGTTCCTCGCGGTGTACCGGGCGGGCGCCTTCACCGCGGGCGCCCGCCTGCTGGGCCTGTCCCAGCCGACCGTCACGACGCAGATCCGGTCCCTGGAGAGCCAGCTCGGCCGGGAGCTGTTCGAACGGCAGCCGCGCGGCGTGGCGCCCACCTCGTTCGCGGACGAGCTGGCCGCGCGGGTCATGGAGCCGCTGGACGCGCTCGGCTCGGTCAGCGGCTCGGGCGGCCTGTTCGGCGAGGGGGACGCGGACCCCGTCCACCTGGCGGGCCCCGCCGAGTACCTCACCCACTGCGTGCTGCCGACGGTCGCCCCGCTCGTCGAGAAGGGCGTGCGGCTGCGCATCGCCTTCGGCCTCACCGACGATCTGCTGGAGGCGCTGCGGGCAGGACGCCACGACCTGGTGGTGGCCACCCTGCGCCCGCGCGGGCGCGCGCTCGCCTCGGTGCCGCTGTCGGACGAGGAGTTCGTGCTGGTCGCCGCGCCCGGATGGGCCGAGCACGTCGGACAGCGCCTCGCCGCGGAGGGCCCGGCGGCGCTGCACGGCGTCCCGCTCGTCTCGTACGCCGAGGACCTGCCGATCGTCCGCCGCTACTGGCGCCACGTCTTCGGCAAGCGGCTGACCTGCACTCCCGCGGTCACCGTGCCGGATCTGCGGGCGGTCAAGTCGGCCGTGGTCGGCGGCAGCGGATTCAGTGTGCTGCCGCGCTACCTGTGCGCCCCCGAGCTGGCCTCCGGCGCGCTCGTGCTGCTGACCGATCCGGAGGACGCCCCGATCAACACCGGCTTCCTCGTCCAGCGGCCCGGTTCCTCGACGAATCCCCACGTAGCGCTCGTACGCGACCATCTCCTGCGGTCCGCACGCGAGGCGTGACGAACCCGCGGCGAGAACCTCGGAACTGCCTCCCTGCCTGCGGTTTTTCCGCGATACGGTGTCGGGCGTGACGATGAGGATCCAGTCCGTCGAGCGCGCCGCCCAGGCCCTGCGCATGCTTGCGTCCGGGCCCCGGCTGCTGGGTCTGAACGACCTGGCGCGGGCGATGGACCTGACCGAGGACACCCTCGCCGGCATCCTCGACACCCTCGCCGCGGCGGGCCTCGTCGAGCAGGACGCCCCCACCGGCAGGTACCGCCTCGGGGCCTCGCTCCTGCACCTGGGCACCCGCTACCTCGACGTGAACGAACTGCGGGCCCGCTCGCTGCACAGCGCCGACACCCTGGCCGCGCGCAGCGGCGAGTCCGTCTGGATCGGCACCGCGCACGAGGGGCGGGCGCTCGTCATCCACCACGTGTTCCGCCCCGACGAGAGCGCCCAGGTCCTGCGGGTGGGCGGCCACCTGCCGCTGCACGCCTCCGGGGTGGGCAAGACGCTGCTCGCCTTCGACCACGGCCTGGACGTCCCCGTGGACCTGCCGCGGTTCACCGACCGTACGCTCACCGAGTCCTCGGCCCTCGCCGCCGAGCTGTACGAGATCCGGCAGCGCGGCTGGGCCGCGTCCGTCGACGAGCGGACCGAGGGGGAGAGCGCGATCGGCGCGCCGATCCGCGACGGTTCGGGTCGGGTGGTCGGCGCCGTGAGCATCGCCGGACGCACGGACCGGCTCACCGAGGCCGGACTGCCGAGAGCGGCCCTCGCGGCGCAGGTCACCGACGCGGCGCGGGACATCAGCAGCGCCCTGCTGCACTGACGCCGGCCGGCCGGTCCCCGTCGCCCTTCCGTCGTACGCTGAGTGCCGCACGGAACGGACAGGAGGCTCACGTGGCCGAGACGACGGTGGCCGAGGTGATGGCCGAGCTGGCCGAGCTGGAGGACCCGAAGGCACGCGCGGTCAACGAGAAGCACGGTGACGATCACGGTGTGAACCTCGGCAGGCTGCGCGCTCTCGCGAAGCGGCTCAAGACCCAGCAGGAACTCGCGCAGGGGCTCTGGGCGACCGGCGACACCGCGGCACGGCTGCTGGCGCTGCTGATCTGCCGGCCCAAGGCGTTCGGGCGCGACGAGCTGGACGCCATGGTGCGCGACGCCCGGACGCCCAAGGTGCACGACTGGCTCGTGAACTACGTCGTGAAGAAGAGCCCGCACGCCGAGGACCTGCGCGTGACCTGGACCGCCGACCCGGATCCCGTGGTCGCGAGCGCGGGCTGGGCGCTGACCACCGAGCGCGTGGCGAAGAAGACCGAAGGGCTCGACCTCGCGGGGCTGCTCGACGTCATCGAGGCGGAGATGAAGGACGCCCCTGACCGCCTCCAGTGGGCGATGAACCACTGCCTGGCGCAGATCGGCATCGACCACGCCGAGTACCGCACCCGGGCCGTCGGCATCGGGGAGCGCCTGGAGGTGCTCAAGGACTATCCGACCTCGCCGGGCTGCACGTCACCGTTCGCGCCCGTGTGGATCGCCGAGATCGTGCGCCGGCAGCAGGAGAAGTAGCACGCCGGTCCCCGCCGTCCCCCACCGGTCCCCACCGATCCGCACCGGTCGCGACCGTGGATGACGGTCGGGACCGGTGCGGTCGGGGTGCGGCTACAGGACGCGCAGCGTCGTACGCGCCGGGGCCGTCGAGCTCGTGCCCGCGTACACGTCGAACCGGCCGCGCTCCACGAGGAACGTGCCCGCCGGGTCGTTGGTCCAGAACCCCAGGTCCTCCTCGCCCAGTTCGAAGGCGACCGTGACGGTGGCGCCGGGCTCCAGGGTGACGCGCTCGAAGCCGCGCAGCCGGCGCACCGGCTGGGCGATGCTCGCCGCGACGTCGTGGACGTAGAGCTGGACGACCTCGTCGCCCGCGCGCTCACCGGTGTTGGTGACCGTCACCCGCACGGTGACCTGCTCGCCCCGCGCCAGCTCGGCGCGGGAGATCTCGTCCCGGCCGAGGGCCGGCTCCGACGTGCTGAACGTCGTGTAGCCGAGACCGTGGCCGAAGGGCAGCCGCGGCCCGTCCGCCAGGTCCAGGTAGGTGGAGACGTACTTCTCGTCGGGGTGCGCCGGGTCGACGGGACGGCCGGTGCTCTCGTGGTTGTAGTAGACGGGGATCTGGCCCACGGCACGCGGGAAGGTCACCGGCAGCTTGCCGCCCGGGGCGACCGTGCCGAACAGGATGTCGGCGACCGCGTGACCGGCCTCGATGCCGGGGTGCCAGGCCTCCAGGACGGCGGGCGCCGCGTCGAACCAGTCGCCGAGGACCAGCGGCCGGCCGTTGACCAGGACCACCACGTACGGCTTGCCGGTGGCGGCGACGGCGGCGATGAGCTCCTCCTGGCCGCGCGGCAGACCGATGTCGCTGCGCACGGCCGCCTCACCGCTGAGCTCGGCCTCCTCGCCGACCACGATCACGGTGACGTCGGCGCCACCGGCGGCGGCCGCCGCCTCGTCCGGGTCGGCGCCCGCGTGGCTGACCACGGCGTCCGGGGCGGCCGCGCGCACGCCGTCGAGGATGCTGACGGACGGGTACCGGCGCGCGCCGGGACCGCCCCAGGTGCCGTGCAGATCCGCGGAGTCGGCGAACGGGCCGACCACGGCGATCGACGCGGCGGTGGCGGCCAGCGGGAGGGCGGCCCCCTCGTTCCTGAGCAGCACCATGCAGCGGGCAGCGGTGTCGCGCGCGGCGGCCCGCGCGGCCGCGGTCGGCTCGGTGATCTCGGCGGACTCGTCGCAGTAGGGGTCGTCGAAGAGGCCGAGGGCGTACTTCAGGCGCAGGATGCGGGTGACCGCGTCGTCCACGCGCTCGATCGTGAGCCGCCCTGCGTCGAGGAGCGCCTTGCCATGGTCGACGACGTGCGTGGAGACCATCTCCATGTCGAGCCCGGCGCCGAAGGAGAGCGCCGCCGCGTCCGCGCCGTCCTCGGCGAAGCCGTGCGCGATGAGCTCCTGGACGCCGGTGTAGTCGCTGACCACGAAGCCGTCGAAGCCCCACTCGTCCTTGAGGACGGTCTGCATCGTGTGGGCGTTGCCGTGCGCGGGGACGCCGCTGACGGTGTTGAAGGCGGCCATGACCGTGGCCGCACCGGCGTCGATCGCGGACTTGAACGGCGGCAGGTAGTGGTTGCGCAGCCGCTGCTCGGACACGTCGACCGTGTTGTAGTCGCGCCCTCCCTCGGCACCTCCGTACGCCACGAAGTGCTTGGCGCAGGCGGCGATCCGGCCGTCGCCGCCGAGCTCCGTGCCGTCGGCCGGGCCCTGGTAGCCCTCGACCTTGGCGACGGCGAACACCGCGTTCAGGTACGGGTCCTCGCCGGAGCCCTCGGCGATGCGGCCCCAGCGCGGCTCGTGGGTGACGTCCATCATCGGGGAGAAGGTCCAGCGCACGCCGTTGGTCCTGGTCTCGGCGGCGGACACCTCGGCGTCGCGCCGCGACACCTCCGGGTCGAAGCTGGCGGCCTGCGCGAGCGGGATCGGGAACGTGGTCCAGAATCCGTGGATGACGTCGAGGCCGAACAGCAGCGGGATGCCGAGCCGGGACTCCTCGACGGCGATGCGCTGCAGCTCGTTCGTGTGCCGGGCGCCGTGGATGTTGAGGACCGAGCCGAGCAGGCCGGCGCGGGCCGCCGCCTCCGTCTCGGCGGTCTGGCCGCCGCCGGGTCCGGTGTCCCCCGTCCACGTCAGCTGCTGGAGCTGTCCGAGCTTCTCCTCGACCGTCATCCGGCCCAGCAGTTCCTTGATCTGTGATTCGTTCGCTCGCAGCACGTGGTGACCTCTATACCTTTTGCTACCTGTTGCCGTATCGCTGTCCGCGGAGTTAGCGTTCTCGCGCACCGTGAATGTAAGCGCATTCATCGAGGACGCACAAGTGCCGGCATCAGCCCACCGGGAGGCCCCGCGTGATGGACGACGAACCGGACTGGCTCCGGGTCATGACCTTCAACCTGCTCGTCGCCCGGCCCGTTTCCCCCCGCCCCTGGCGTGACCGGCGCCCCCCTGGCCGGGGAGTTGCTGGACCGGGCGCGCCCCCATCTGCTCGGCACCCAGGAAGGTCTGGCGGGGCCGCTGCGCGACCTCGCGGCCGATCTCGGCGCCGACCGGTACGGGTGGGTCGGGCAGGGCCGGGACGGCGGCGACCGGGGCGAGTTCGCGGCGATCGGCTACGACCGCGAGCGCCTCGAAGCGCTGGACTCCGGCCACTTCTGGCTCTCGGACACCCCGGACGTGCCCGGCTCCGAGACCTGGGGCGGCTGCTGTACGCGCATGGTCACCTGGGTGCGGCTGCGGGACCTGCGCGTCGGGGGTGAGCTCCTCGCCGTCAACACCCACTTCGACCACGAGAGCGCGTACGCCCGGGAGCGTGCGGCGGAGCTCCTCGCGGCGCGGCTGCGGGTCCTCGCGCCCGGTCTTCCGCGTGTGGTCACCGGCGACTTCAACGCCCCCGCGGACGACCCCGTCCACGCGGCGCTGCTCGACGCGGCGGACCTGGTGGACACCTGGGACGTCGCCGAACGGCGCGGCCCCGCGCACGGCACCTTCCACGACCACCGGCCGCCGGTCCCGGGCGGTGAACGCATCGACTGGATCCTGGTGTCGCGCGGGACGCGGGTTCGGGAGGCCGCCGTGGACGACTTCGCCCGGGACGGGCGGCGC
>NZ_JAMOLN010000335.1 GCF_024448165.1 Streptomyces longispororuber | reverse complement strand
CCGAGGTCCTCGTGCATGTCGGTGAGGTCGGCGATCAGGTCGTGCAGGAAGTCCCGGGCCTCGCGGCGCAGTTCGGCGTGGGAGAAGGTCAGCGGGGGCTCGTCGCCCGGCATCCAGTCGGCCTCGATGTCGACCCAGCCGAACCGGCGCTCGAAGAGCATGCGGTCGGTGGACTCGGTGAAGTCCAGCTCCGCGTACTGGGGGGTGGCGCTGCGGCTGCCGCGTGGGTCGCGGTCCACCTGCTCGACGATGTCGCACAGCGCCCACGCGAAGTCGAGCACCGGCACCCATCCCCAGGCTGTGGACAGCTCCCGGTCCGCCTTCGTGTCGGCGAGGTACACGTCACCGCTGAACAGGTCGTGGCGCAGCGCGTGGACGTCCGCGCGCCGGTAGTCCGTCTGCGGCGGGTCCGGGAAGCGGCGGGAGAGGGCGTAACCGATGTCGAGCACGTACGTGATGGTGTCACGTACCGGCCCGACGGGCGCACGGCGGCGGTTCCGTGCGCTCAGGGCAGCAGGCGCTGCTCCTTCGCCACGGCCACCGCGCCCGCCCGGGTGTCCACGCCGAGCTTGTCGTAGATCCGGCCCAGGTGCGTCTTGACGGTGGCCTCGCTGATGAACAGGGCCTTGGCGATCTCCCGGTTGCCGAGGCCGTGCGCGAGCTGGCCGAGGATGTCGCGCTCGCGGTCGGTGAGGGTGGGGCGCGGTTTGCGCATGTTCGCCATGACGCGGCTGGCGACGGGGGCGGAGAGGGCCGTGCGGCCCTGGGCGGCGGCGTGGATCGCGGCGAAGAGTTCCTCCGGGCGTTCCGCCTTGAGCAGGTAGCCCGTGGCGCCGGCCTCGATGGCGCGGGTGATGTCGGCGTCGGTGTCGTACGTGGTCAGGACCAGGACGTTCGGGGTGGGGGACGGGGCGGAGGTGATGCGGCGGGTGGTCTCCACGCCGTCGATGCCCTCGCCGAGCTGGAGGTCCATCAGGACGACGTCGGGGTGCAGTTTCGCGACGAGGGCGAGCGCTTCCTCGCCGGTGCCGGCCTCGCCGACGACCTCGATGTCCGGGGCGCTGTCGAGGAGGGCGAGCAGTCCGGCGCGGACCACTACGTGGTCGTCGCAGAGGAGGATTCTCACCGGGGCGTTGGCTGGGCTCGGGCCGGTCATGGGGTGGGCTCCTTCTCGCCGTGGCGGGTCGAGCTGGTGGGCGGGTGCGGGTTTCGTCGTGGCTGGTCGCGCTCGCGCGGCGGAGCCGCATGCTGGCACAGCCCCGCGCCGCTGAGGGCGCGGCCTGCGGCCTGCGGCCGACATCCCGGGGGCGGTGAAATCCAGCCCCTCCGGCGATTGAGGAGCGGGGTTCGGGGCGGCGCCCCGTGGCGTCGGGCACCTGGGGCTCGACGGGGATCGCCGCGGAGAGGACCGCGCCCGGGTTCGGGCGGCGCCCGTGGCGTCAGGCATCGGGCGGCTCGACGGGGATCGCCGCCGAGAGGACCGCGCCCTCGCCGGGGGACGACTCGATCGTCAGGGTGCCGCCGAGCTGGTGGACGCGGGCGCGGATCGCGGGGAGGCCGTGGCCGCGGACGCCCGCGGCGGCGTCCGGCAGCGTCGCCGGGTCGAAGCCGTGGCCGTCGTCGGCGACGTCCATGACGACCTGGTCGTCCAGGAGCGTGAGCGTGATCGCCGCGGTGGTGGCGCCGGAGTGCTCGCGTACGTTGGCCAGCGCGCCCTGCGCGATCCGCAGCAGCGCCGACTGGACCCGGTCGGGCAGCCGCGGGGTGCGGCCCCCGTCGTCGATGTGGACGCGGACCGAGAGCCGGTCGCCGGACTCCCGCTCGGCGACGGTGTGCAGTGCCGCCTCCAGGCCGTGGGCGAGGTCGGCGGGCGCCAGGTCGTGCACGAAGCGGCGCGCCTCGGTGAGGTTGTGCTCGGCGATGGACGCCGCGGTGTGCACGTGGGCGCGGGCCTTGCCGGTGTCGGACTCCCACACCCGCTCGGCGGCCTGGAGCAGCATCTGCTGGCTGGACAGGCCCTGGGCGAGGGTGTCGTGGATCTCCATGGACAGCCGCTGGCGCTCGGCGAGCGTGCCCTCGCGGCGCTCGGACGCGGCGAGTTCCCGGCGGGTCCTGATCAGGTCGTCGATGAGGGCGCGCTGGCGGGCCGCCTGCCGCTGCATCTGGAGGAAGACGGCGGTGGCGAGCATGGAGACGGCGGGCGGGCCGAGCACCAGGTCCGGGTCCCAGCGGCCGGCGAGCCGAAGCTGGGAGGCGATGACCAGACCGGTCAGCAGCGTCACCAGGAGCAGTGCCGCGCGCGTGGGCAGGGTGCGCAGGCCGGTGTAGAAGAGCGGGACCCCGACCCAGGCGAAGCTCGGCGCGAGGATCACGAGGACCACGACCACGGCGACCACGGCCGCCAGCCACAGGCGCCGCCGGACGGTGGCGCGGCGCGGCCGGTCCAGCGCGATGCCGAGGACGTACAGCACGGCGAGGACCACGCTCAGCGCGATGATCCAGGGCGTGCGGGTGCCGCCGGGGTGGCGCAGCAGGAACCGGGCCAGGGCCACGCCGAGCAGCAGGAAGAACGCGGCGTGCATGACGGCGGTGAGCCACCGGGTGTCGTTCTCGTACGACTGGTCGGTGCGTCTCGTGGTCGCGCCCACCGTCACCTCCTCCACCGCTGCGAACTGGGCAAACACTCCCATTGTCGTCGGGTGCGGCGCCCCCGGGGTCAACCGTTCGGATGACCCCGGTGTCGGCCGCTCGGCGCGCCGCGTCCAGCCGGTCCGTCGAGGGTCCTGGCCCCGGTCCGGACCCAGGATTGAGGCAGAGCGGGACGGCGGAACCGGGATGCACCCCCGGAGCCCCGGGCCTCCTCGACGAACGGCACCGCGAGGTCGTGGGCACACCGCCCGACCACCCTCACCGAACTTGGGAGTTGTCCTCATGAAGCACGTCAAGAAGGTCTCGAAGCGCACCCGCGTCATCACCGGCACGACCCTTGCCGCGGCCGTCGCCCTCGGTGGCTTCGGCGCCTACTCGGCGAGCGCGTCGGAGACGACGCAGGCCGTGGCCGCCGCCCCGGCCGCCAACGTCAAGGGCAACACCACCACGTCGTCCACGCACCTGACGATCGACGCCGCGTCGAAGGCCGCGCAGGCCGCGCTCGACGCCGCCGAGAAGGAGAACCAGAAGGTCTCCGTCGCCGTCGTCGACCGCAACGGCAACACGATCCTGACCCTGCGCGGCGACGGCGCAGGCCCGCAGTCCTACGAGTCGGCCGTGAAGAAGGCGTACACCGCCGTCTCCTGGAACGCCCCGACCTCGGAGCTGACCAAGCGGCTGGAGAACGCCCCGACGCTGAAGGACATCCCGGGCACCCTGTTCCTCGCGGGCGGCGCCCCCGTCACCGCGAAGAACGCCCCGATCGCCGGCATCGGCGTCGCCGGCGCCCCGTCGGGCGACCTGGACGAGAAGTTCGCCCAGGCCGGCGTGGCCTCCCTCGGCTAGGACCGTGCGCCGGGCCCCGCGTCCCCCGAGGGGCGCGGGGCCCTGCGCCACCGGCCACCATGGACGCGCACTCGCCCACGAGACAGCCATCGCGACGGGGCGTGGGCCACGGGCCGCTGCCCCTGGCCCCGCTCCTCCTGACCCTTCGGAGGGGCCCGATGAACCGAAACCTGCTGGACGCTGCCGCGACGGGCGACGCCGAAGCCGTCCGCGCCGCCCTCACGGCGGGCGCCGACCCCGAGGCCCGCGACGCCCACCGCCGCACCCCGCTGCTCCTCGCGGCGCTGCACGACCACGTCGCCGCCGCGCAGGTCCTCGTCGGGGCCGGGGCCGACCCGAACGCCCAGGACGACCGCAGTGACAGCGCCTGGCTGGTCACGGGCGTCACCGGCTCCGTCGCGATGATGCGCGCCCTGCTGCCCGCGCACCCCGACCTGAAGGTGACGAACCGCTTCGGCGGCATCTCCGTCATCCCGGCGGCCGAGCGCGGCCACGTCGACTACGTCCGGGCCGTGCTGCGCGAGACCGACATCGACGTCGACCACGTCAACCGGCTCGGCTGGACCGCGCTGCTCGAAGCCGTGATCCTCGGCGACGGCGGCCGGGCCCACCAGGAGATCGTGGAGCTGCTGATCACGGCGGGCGCCGACCCCGGCCTGCCCGACGCGGACGGCGTCACCGCCCTGGAGCACGCCGAGCGCCGCGGTTTCCAGGAGATCGCCGGTCTGCTGAGGGCCGTACGGTGAGGCGTCTCGTCCTGGCCGCGACGGCCGTCGTCGTCCTCGCCACCGGGTGCGCGGCCCAGCAGAGCGACGCGGCGGATGCCAACTCCCCTGAAACGAGCGCGAGTTCAGCGTCGAAGCCCCCGGACTCGCCCACGTCGCCGAAGCCGTCGTCGCCGAAGACCACCGGCAAGACCCCCGACGGCACCCTCCTCGTCGCCGACTTCGGTTCCGACACCGTCACCTTCGTCGACCCCGACCGGGGCGCGATCGACTCGGTGCGGGTCGGCGAGGCCCCGTACGGACTGGTCGTCGGCGAGGACGGCCGGGCCTGGGTCGCCACCGCCGAGGGCGTCGCCGTCGTGGACACGCACGAGCGGAAGCGCACGGACCTCGTCGCGTACGAGACGGAGGACCTCGGCCCGGTCACCGGCGGCGAGTACCGCGGCGGCGGCATGGGCATCGCCCTCGCGCCCGACGGCGACCACGTCTACGTCGGCGTGAACGTGCCCGGCGGCAACGGCACGCTGGAGACCATCGACACCGGTACCCGCGAGGTCACCGACGTCACCGGCGTGGGCCGCCGCCCCTTCGACGTGGACGTCTCGCGCGACGGCCGTGAGGTCTACGCGACCGACCACGACTCGTTCGACGTCACCGTCGTCGACGCGCGCACGCACGACGCGCGCCGCATCGAGGTCGCCCCGTACGGCACCGAGGGCGGGCTCGGCTCCTGGCTGAAGCCGCACTACGCGGCCGTCCGCCCGTCCGACGGCAGGCTGCTGTTCCCCTTCGAGGGCGAGAAGCTGGTCGTCGTCGACCCGGACACCGGCCGCTCGACGATCGAGCGGATGACGGCGAACACGCACCAGCACGGCGTCACGGTCACCCCCGACGGCACCCTCCTCGCCGTCGGCACAGGACCCATCGATCCGTCCAGGGACGAGGGCCCGTCGCTGAGCGTCCGGACGAAGGACGGCAAGGAGAAGGTGATCCCGCTGGACGGCCCGCACGAAGACGTCGCGGTCTCCGCCGACGGCCGCACCGCGTACGTCACCGGCGGCTTCACCCGCGACGGCTACTGGAACGGCATCTCGGTCGTCGACCTCGACAGCGGCGACGTCCGCCGACTGGCCGCGGGCGAACGGCCGTTGGGCATCGCCGTGCTGTGACGGGGAAGCGGGGCATTCGGGGCAATAGGATCGCGGGGTGCGCACCCTCCGGCTCCCCGCGGCCCTGCTGTCCCTCACCGCCCTGGCCGCCCTCGCCGCGTGCGAGGGCGGCGTCCACGGCACCCCCGGCGCCGCGGGCCTGCGCGACCCGTATTTCCCGAAGCTGGGCAACGGCGGCTACGACGTCACGCACTACGCCCTCGACCTCGACTACGACCCGGCCTCCCACCGCCTCACGGGCACGGCCGACCTCACCGCGACCGCGGGCCAGGACCTCAGCGCCTTCAACCTCGACCTGGAGGGGCTGACGGTCAAGAAGGTCACCGTCGACGGGAAGCCGGCCGTGGGCAGCCGCGCCGGGCACGAGCTGACGGTCCGGCCGCACGACGAACTGCGCAAGGGCGCCACCTTCCGCGCGAGCGTCCGCTACACCGGCGAACCCGTCACCATCACCGACCCGGACGGCTCGGAGGAGGGCTGGCTGCGCACCGCCGACGGTGCGCTCGGCCTCGGCGAACCCACCGGCTCCATGGCGTGGTTCCCCGGCAACCACCACCCGTCGGACAAGGCGACGTACGACATCACGGTCACCGTCCCGACGGGGGTGAAGGCCGTCTCCAACGGGGAGTTGAGGAGCACCGAGCGCAGCCCCGACGGCCGGCGCACCGCCTACGCCTGGCACGTCGCACAGCCCATGGCGAGCTATGTGGCGACCGTCGCGATCGGCGACTTCGAGACGGAGGAGGGCCGGACGCCCGCCGGGATCCCCGTGTACACGGCCGTCGACCCGGCCGAGGCCGCGGCGAGCGCGAAGGTGCTCGCGCGGCTGCCCGAGGTCGTCGACTGGGAGGCGAAGACCTTCGGCCCGTACCCGTTCTCCTCCACCGGCGCGATCGTCGACCGCGACGGCGACGCGGGCTACGCCCTGGAGACCCAGAACCGCCCCGTCTTCCCCGGCGCCCCCGACCTCGCCACCCTCGTCCACGAGCTGGCGCACCAGTGGTACGGCGACTCGGTCACCCCGAAGTCGTGGCGCGACATGTGGCTCAACGAGGGCTTCGCGACGTACGCGGAGTGGCTGTGGGACGAGGACCACGGCGGCGACACGGCCCGCCAGTCCTTCGACGCGGTGTACGACCGCCCGGCGAGCGACGGCGTCTGGTCCTTCCCGCCCGCCGAGCCGTCGACCTCCGCGCACATCTCCGACGCGCCCGTCTACCAGCGCGGCGCGATGGTGCTGCAGCGCGTCCGCGAGGTGATCGGCGACGACAAGTTCTTCTCCCTGCTGCGGAGTTGGCCAGCCGACCACAAGTACGGGAACGCGAGCACGGCCGACTTCACGGCCTATGTGGAGCAGCGCAACCCCGGCAAGGGCGAGGCCCTCGCCGGGGTCTGGGAGACCTGGCTGTACGGGAACGGCAAGCCGGAGAAAGCTAGTTGACGTTCACCGCGGCCCAGGCGGCCGCGACGGCCGTGGCCTCCGCGCTGCCCGCGCCGTACAGGTCGGCGGCCGCCTTGAGCGTGGCGGTGCGCGCGGCCGCGTAGTCGGTCGAGGACGTCATGTACGTGGACAGGGCCTTATACCAGATCTGCTGGGCCTTGTCCCGGCGCGTCCTTGAGGGCGGTGACCCGCTCGGAGGCGCTGAGGGGGAGAGCGGTGGCGCCTGTCGCGCGGTCCGTTGCGGCCTGGGCGGAGGTGCCTGCCTGGACGCCGACGACGACCATCGCGGCACTGGCGACGAGGG
>NZ_JAMOLN010000334.1 GCF_024448165.1 Streptomyces longispororuber | reverse complement strand
GGGCCCGCGACGATCACCCCGATGACGACGACACCGGAACCCGCAGCCACCGCCCGCCCCGTCGCCCTGGTCACCGGCGTGGGCCGCACCATCGGCATCGGCGCCGGTATCGCCCGCCGCCTCGCCGCCTCCGGCTGGGACATCGCCTTCACCTACTGGACGCCCTACGACGACCGCATGACCTGGGGCGTCGAGAAGGGCGCCACCGAGGCGATCACCGACTCCCTCACCGCCCACGGCGCGGCCACCGCCGCCGTCGAGGCCGACCTCACCGACCCCGGGGCACCCGCCCGTGTCTTCGACGAGGCCGAGGCCCGCCTCGGCCGCCCGGTCACGGCGCTGGTGATGTGCCACGCCGAATCCGTCGACTCGGGCCTGCTCGACACCACGGTCGAGAGCTTCGACCGGCACTTCGCGGTCAACGCCCGCGCCACCTGGCTGCTGATCCGCGAGTACGGCCGCCGCTGCACCGCCGCGCCCGGCACCGGCCGCGTCATCGCCCTCACCAGCGACCACACCGTCGGCAACCTGCCCTACGGCGCCAGCAAGGGCGCCCTGGACCGCATCACCCAGGCCGCCGCCCACGAACTCGCCCACCTCGGGGTGACCGCCAACGTCATCAACCCCGGCCCGATCGACACCGGCTGGATGCCCGCCGACCTCCGCGACGACCTCACGAAGGCCACCCCCGCGGGCCGCCTCGGCACGCCCCGGGACACCGCCGACCTCGTCGACTTCCTCTGCTCCCCGCAGGGCCGGTGGATCAACGGCCAGCTGCTGAAGAGCAACGGCGGAATCGCCTAGGAGGCCACCTGGCAGGGCCGCGCGTATCCGCACATGGACTGCCTCTTCCTGAGCGCCCTCACCGACCGCTGACCCGGTACGGGTCCCGCCCGGTCGCCGCGAGCAGCCGCTCGAACCCGGGCGCGTCCGCGGCGACCGGCACCGGCTCCCCGAACACCCCCATCGACCGGGCCGTCGGCGCCAGCTCCGCCACCGCGGCGGCCAGCGGCGCCACGACCCGCGGCGGCGCCTCGTACACCTGGCCCGTGGCCCGCGCCAGGTCCCACGCGTGCACCGTCAGATCGAGCAGCGCCATCGAGCCGACCAGCCGGGCGGGCATCTTCATCGCGCCGCTCTCCCCCTCCTCGGCCCCCGGCGCCGACCACGCGGCGACCAGCGCGTCCGCCTCCCGCGCGAACCGCTCGCGCCAGTCCGCGCCCTCGCCCACCCGGTCCGGCGTCGAGCTGAAGTCGGAGTCCTCCTTCACCGCCAGTTTCTGGAACTCCACGATCACCTGGAAGAGATGGTTGACCAGGGACTTCACGTCGTAGTCCGCGCACGGGGTCGGCCCGGTCAGAGCCTGGTCGCCGATCCCGGCGACGACCGGCACGGCGTGTTCCGCCGCCACGGCCATCAGCTCTCCGACGCCGTACACCTGCGCCTGTCCGTTCGCCTGAGTCTCCATGTCCCGACGCTACGGCCGCCGGCCCCCGCCGCTCTTGAACAAACGCGACGCTGTCAGTGCCCGGCCGTACGATCCGCTCATGGACCCGGACCTGTCCGCCCCCCGCCGCGACACCCGCGGGATCGTCGACCCGTCCGCGCTGCTCACCCGCGTGCGGCTGCGCCGGCACGCACCCGCCGAGGCCCTGCGCCCGTACGTCGAGAACTACTGGTTCATCGACTGGGACCTGCCCGCGCCGTACGCCTCGCACATCGTCCCGCACCCGTCCGTGAACCTCACGTTCCAGTGGGAGTCCGAGTACGGCGCCGACAGCGCGGAGAGCGAGCCCTACGGCGAGTTCACCGGGGTCTACGCGCCCGGTCTGTACACGCGCAAGATCGGCGGCCGCGGGCGGGTGTGCGGGGCGAAGTTCTGGCCGGGCGCGTTCCGCCCGTTCGTGCCGGACGTCCCGGTCGCCGACTGGACCGGCCGGATCCTGCCGTACGAGGACGTCTTCCCGGCGACCGACGTCACCGCCGTCGTCTCCCCCGCCGACGACCGGGGCCGGATCGCCGCGCTCGACGCCTACCTGCTGCCGCTGCTGCCCGCCGCCCCCGACCCGCAGGCCGGGCTGGCCCGCCGCCTCGTCGCCCGGATCCGCGCCGACCGCGAGGTGCGCCGCGTCGCCGACCTGGCGCACACCGAGCACCTGACGACGCGCTCCCTGCAGCGCCTGTTCTCCGGGTACGTGGGCGTCAGCCCCAAGTGGTGCATCCTGCGCTACCGCATCCACGAGGCCCTGGAGGCGGCCGCCACCCGGGACGACGTCGACTGGGCGGCCCTCGCCGCCGACCTCGGCTACGCGGACCAGGCCCATCTCGTCCGGGACTTCACCGCGACGGTCGGCGTCCCGCCGACGTCCTACGCCGGAGAGTCCGGCTGATCCAGCACCTTCCGGAAGTGGAACGACGTGATCGCCATGCGCTCCCGCAGATAGAACCGGTGCGCATCCGTGCGCTGCGTCCCGGAGTCCAGATCCAGCTGCGTGCAGCCCAGCCGCACGGCCCGCTCCTCCACGTGCGCGAGCAGCGCCCGGCCCACCCCGCCCGACCGCGCCGCCGAGGACGTCACCAGGTCGTCGACGTACAGCTTGCGCAGCGCGCTGGTGTTGACGACCACACGCCACCCGGCGACGCCGACGCACGCCCCGTCGTCGGCGTACGCGGCGCTGAACCGCAGCCCCTGCCCGTACCCCTCGGCATACACCTGGGCGAACAGCTCCTCGGTCAGCCGCGGGCGGAGCTCGCGCAGCACCGGAAGCACTTCGGACGCGAGGCGCGCGTCCCCGGGCTCAAGGTCGACCATCTTCATACCGGAACTCTACGACCCCGCCCCATGGCCCTACCCGGCGTGCTTGATCGCGTAGATCATCACGAACGCCACGATGTGGATGCCGAAGAGGAAGTAGCCCAGGTACCACCACATGTACCGCTCGCCCTTCTTCTCCTGGGCGAGCCGGCGTGCGTCGTACTCCTGCTGCAGGACGTCCAGTGGATCCGGAGCGTCGTCACTGCTCACGGTGGACCTTCGTGTTCGACGCCTGGGCGCGCGGGCGGACCACCAGCAGGTCGATGTTCACGTGCGGCGGGCGGGTCACCGCCCAGCTGATCGTGTCCGCGACGTCGTCCGCCGTGAGCGGCTCGGCCACGCCCGCGTACACCTTCGCGGCCTTCTCCTCGTCCCCGCCGAACCGGGTCAGCGCGAACTCGTCCGTCTTCACCATGCCGGGCGCCACCTCGATGACCCGTACCGGCGTGCCGACGATCTCCAGGCGCAGCGTCTCCGCGAGGACGTGCTCGGCGTGCTTGGCGGCCACGTACCCGCCGCCGCCCTCGTACGTGGCGAACCCGGCCGTCGAGGACAGCACGACGACCGTGCCGTCGCCGGAGGCGGTCAGCGCGGGGAGCAGCGCCTGCGTCACGTTCAGC
This sequence comes from Streptomyces longispororuber, assembly GCF_024448165.1. Lineage (GTDB taxonomy): Bacteria > Actinomycetota > Actinomycetes > Streptomycetales > Streptomycetaceae > Streptomyces > Streptomyces longispororuber_A. The sequence goes on along the minus strand of NZ_JAMOLN010000334.1, from coordinate 3,811 downwards.
GTGCCGATGACGTTCGTCTCGTACATCTGCCGCCACTGCTCCGGGTCGCCGGAGGCCACGGGGTCCGCGCCGAGCGCGCCGCCCGCGTTGTTCACCAGCACCCCGATGGTCTTGAAGGCGGTGGCGAACTCGTCGACCGCGGCGCGGTCCGTGACGTCCAGGGCGTACGCGGCGGCCTGGTGCCCCGCCGCGTTGATCTCCTCGGCGAGCGCCTCGATCCGGTCCTTGCGACGGGCCGTCAGCACCACCCGGTACCCGGCCGCGGCCAGCTGTCGCGCGGTCGCGGCGCCGATGCCGCTGCTGGCACCCGTGACGACGGCGATGCGGGATGCGGCTGCGGGGGCCATGGGCTGCTCCTCGTACGAGTGGACGACTGTCCCCAGGATAGGACGCCGCCTCAGTCGCCCCGGGGCGCGTACATGATCACCGCCATGCCGGCCAGGCAGATCAAGGCGCCCACGACGTCCCAGCGCGTCGGCCGGTAGCCGTCCGCGACCACGCCCCAGGCGATCGAGCCCGCCACGAACACCCCGCCGTACGCCGCGAGGATCCGGCCGAACTCGGCGTCCGGCTGCAGCGTCGCCACGAACCCGTACAGGCCGAGCGCGATCACCCCCGCCCCGATCCACACCCAGCCGCGGTGCTCCCGCACCCCCTGCCACACCAGCCAGGCGCCGCCGATCTCGAACAGGGCGGCGAGCACGAAGAGGAGCACGGAACGAGCGACGATCATGCGCCACAGGGTGTCACGCACGTGTCGGGTCCCGCCCGGCGTGGGATAGATCCGCCGCCGAGGCCGACCTCGCCTACCACGGCAGCGTCACGATGTCCGGCGCCCGTGTCACCGTCACCTACACCCCGCAGAACCACGGCCCCACCGACGTCCCCGACGCCACCGTCCGGCTCACCGCGTCGGCGCCGCTCGCCGACGCCCAGACGCTGCCCGACGCCTGCCTGCGCACCGGACCGCGCACCGTCACCTGCCGCACCGGCGCCCTGCCGGCCGCGTCCGTCGGCGACCCGCTCACCCTGGGCATCCGGCTCGCCGCCGCCACCACCGAGGTCACGCTCCGGCTCGCCACCGCGTGGGGCGGCGGCCCCGCCGACCACAACCCGGAGAACGACCGGCACCAGGTCCTGGTCCTGGACACCGGCGACACGTACTACTTCTGAGCCCGCTACGTTGGGGCCCGTGCCCAAGCCCACCCCTGCCCGCCGGACGGCCCTGCTCGCCGAGCTGAACACCGAGTCCCGGCGCTACATGGCGTCCTACGCCCTGTTCAACCAGGCCGTCGCCGACCACATCGGCCTGCACCCCACCGACCTGCAGTGCCTCAATCTCCTCACCCTGGAGAAGGCCCCCGTCACCACGGGCCGCATCGCCGAGCTCACCGGCCTGACCACCGGCTCGGCGACCCGCCTCGTCGACCGTCTGGAGAAGGCGGGCTACGTCGTGCGCGAGCGGGACACGGCCGACCGCAGGCGCGTCCTCGTCGTGACCGTGCCCGAGAAGGTCGCCGAGTTCGGCCGCATGTGGGACCGGCTCGGCACCAACTGGTCGGTCCTCTTCGACGACCTCGACGACAGCGAACTCGCCCTGATCATCGGGCACATGAAGCGCACCGTCGCGTTCAGCGCGGACCAGGTGACCCGGCTGCGCTCCGGCGACCTCAGCTGACCCCGGCCGCGTCGTACGACTCGCGCGCCACGGACACCTCGTCCATGTGCGCCTCCGCCCAGTCCTTCACGGCGACCAGCAGACCGCTCAGGCTCCGGCCGAGCGCGGTCAGTTCGTAGTCGACCCGGACCGGCACCGACGGGGTCACCGTGCGCGCCACGATCCCGTCCCGCTCCAGGGCCCGCAGCGTCTGCGTCAGCATCTTCTGGCTGACGCCCGCGATCTTCCGGCCCAGGTCCGAGTAGCGCATCGGCCCGTCGCTGCCGTCGAGCGCCGACACGACCAGGCTCACCCACTTGTCGCTCAGCCGCGCCAGCAGCTGGTTCGTCGGGCACTCGCGCAGGAACGCGTCGTACGCGAACCGCTCCTGCTCGCGGCGCTGCGCCGCCGTCATCGTCGCCATGGCTCCGTGAACCCCCTGCGCACTTCGCGGTGACGTACGCACTTCCAGGTACGTACTTACCGAAAGAGAGTAGCACTCCGTACGGTTGCAGACGTGGCCGGGAAAGCCACACGGAACCTCTCAATTGCCTTATCCATCAAGGGAGTTGCTCTCATGCGCGCAGCAGTCGTCACGACGTTCGGTGGTCCTGAAGCGGTCGAGATCGCGGACGTCGAACGCCCCGAACCGGGCGCCGGCCAGATCCGCATCAAGGTCGAAGCCGCCACCCTCAACCCCGTCGACGCGGGCGTCCGCTCCGGAGCCTTCGGCGGCGCCGGCACCCGGCGCGGGCTCGGCTGGGACGTGGCCGGGACCGTCGAGGCCGCCGGGGTCGCCGCGGGCTGGCAGCCCGGCGACGCGGTGGTCGCCCTGCACTACGGCGTCGCGAACCCCCTCGGCACCCACGCCGAGCACGTCGTCGTCGACGCGTCCGCCGCCGCCAAGGCCCCCGCCACCCTGGACGCCACGCACGCCGCCACCCTCCCCCTCAACGCCCTCACGGCCGCCCAGGCGCTCGACCTGCTCGACGTACGGGCGGGCCAGACGCTGCTGGTCACCGGCGCGGCGGGCGCCGTCGGCGGCTACGCGGTGCAGCTCGCCGCCCACCGGGGCATCGAGGTCACCGCGTACGCGAGCACGGCCGACGAGGAACTGCTCCGCGGCCTCGGCGCCACCCACGTCGTCCCGCGCGGCACGGCGCCCGCCCCGGCCGACGCCGTCCTCGACACGGCCGTGCTCGGCGCCGAGGCCCTGGCCTGGGTCCGGGACGGCGGCGCCTACGCGGGCGTCATCCCCGGCGCCGCACCGGCCCCGGAGCGCGGGGTGCGCACCGCGGCGGTGGAGGTCGCACCGGACGGCGCCCGCCTCGCCGAACTGGTCCGGCTCGCCGACGAGGGTGTGCTGACCACGCGGGTCGCGGAGACGTACGCCCTCGCCGACGCGGTGAAGGCGCACGCGCGGCTGGCGGAGGGCGGAGTCAGGGGCCGCCTGGTCCTGATCCCCTGACCCCCGGCCCCCTCTAATGTCCGTGGTCCTCGGGGGCGTTGCGCGGCAGCAGCGGTACGACACCGCAGCAGACCAGTGCGACACAGGCGACGACGGCGAGGCTCACGACGGTGGCGTGGGCCGCGCCGCGCCCGTCGGCGACCTGGAAGTACACGGTGGTGACGAGGGCGGCGCCGATGCCGTTGGACAACTGCTGCACCGCACCCAGCGCACCGGCCGCGCTGCCCGCCTCGGCGGGCGCGATGTCGCCGATGGTGACGTCGTACGTGGACCCGAAGCAGGCGCCCATCCCCGTACCGACGACGAACAGCGCGAGCCCGAACGCCCAGCCGGGCACGTCCGTGCCGAAGCGGGCGACGAGCACGAGCAGCGCGACGGTCCCGGCGAGGGTGAGCACGAGCCCGCCGAGCACCAGCCGCCGCCCGAACCGCCCGATGAGCCGATAACAGGCGATCGACGCGACGACGATCCCCACGGACAACGGCATCAGCGCGATGGCGGCCCCGGCGGGTGACCTGCCGAGCCCCGACTGCAGGAACAGCGACACGACGTACAGCAGCCCGGCGACGGCGGCGAAGAACACGACGCCGAGCAGCAGTCCGGACGTGAACCCGCGGTTGCGCAGCAGCGAGGGCCGGATGAGCGGATGCGGGGCGACGACCTGGCGCCGGCAGAAGGCGCCGAAG
>NZ_JAMOLN010000333.1 GCF_024448165.1 Streptomyces longispororuber | reverse complement strand
CCCGTACGGAAAAGGCAGGAGCCCCGCTGCCTGACGGCGCGGGGCTCCTTGGGTACTGCTCTCGGTTCCGGATCAGAATGCGGCCATGACCGCGTGATCAGGAGAGATTAGGCGGGGGTGACGTTCTCCGCCTGCGGGCCCTTCGGGCCCTGGGTGACGTCGAAGGTCACGGCCTGGTTCTCCTCGAGGGAGCGGAAGCCGTTCGCGTTGATCGCCGAGTAGTGGACGAAGACGTCCGGGCCGCCGCCTTCCTGGGCGATGAAGCCAAAGCCCTTTTCAGCGTTGAACCACTTCACGGTTCCGGTAGCCATAAGCCCTCCTATGGGCCAAAGGGTCGCCCTGCTCCAGAACCTGCAAATGCACTTGCGAACAACTGCAAAAGTCTGAAAACGACGAGAGCCTGCGGTTACATGCTCCGCAGGCTCTGTACTGCAAGGGAAACCAAACTGCAACTTGCGGCGAGCCTAGCACGCAGGCAGCCGAAAGCAATAGAGGGCAAGATCACGTCACCCGGAGGTTTGACGATGCCTTGGCGGGGGGTTGACCGGTGTCGTCCACGACCCGGATCCTGCACCGTACCTCATGGGGTCTAGCCTCGCCGATGTGGACAATTCTCCCGAGATCTCCAAGGCCGCGCGGCGCACCCGACCGCGCGTCGGCCACATCCAGTTCCTGAACTGCATGCCCCTGTACTGGGGCCTGGCCAGGACGGGATCGCTCCTCGACTTCGAGCTGACGAAGGACACCCCGGAGAAGCTCAGCGAGCAGCTGGTCAAGGGCGACCTGGACATCGCGCCGGTCACCCTCGTCGAATTCCTGAAGGCCGCCGACCGCCTGGTGGCCTTCCCCGACCTCGCCGTCGGCTGCGACGGCCCCGTCATGTCCTGCGTGATCGTGTCGCAGGTGCCGCTCGACCAGCTCGACGGCCGACGGGTCGCCCTCGGCTCCACCTCGCGCACGTCGGTCCGCCTGGCGCAGCTGCTGCTCGCCGAGCGCGTCGGCGTACGGCCCGACTACTACACGTGCCCGCCCGATCTGGGCCTGATGATGCAGGACGCGGAGGCGGCCGTCCTCATCGGTGACGCCGCGCTGCGGGCCAACCTGCACGACGCGCCGCGGCTCGGACTCCAGGTGCACGACCTGGGCGCCATGTGGAAGGAGTGGACGGGCCTGCCGTTCGTCTTCGCCGTGTGGGCGGCCCGCAAGGAGTACGTGGAGCGGGAGCCGGCCATCACGCGCCAGGTGCACGAGGCGTTCCTCGCCTCCCGCGACCTGTCCCTCGACGAGGTCACCAAGGTCGCCGAGCAGGCGGCCCGCTGGGAGGTCTTCGACGAGACCGTCCTGGAGGAGTACTTCACGACGCTCGACTTCCGCTTCGGGACGGCGCAACTGGAAGGCGTCACGGAGTTCGCGCGGCGCGTCGGACCGACCACGGGATTTCCCGCTGATGTGAAGGTCGAACTTCTCGCCCGGTGATCCCGGTGATCCGGTTCGGCGGCACCGGGAATTCCGCCCGGTGCCCCCGGCCGGGGAATTCCGCCGAAGGGTGATCGGTGAACGACATTGCCGATTCCCGTAGGAACCGCGTGAAATCCGGGTGAACGTACGGCATTCGCACACCGGCACTACGCTGCTGGTGCGCGCGTGTCGCCGTGGGGCGTTCGGGGGAGGTTCCAGCATGCAGCCGCTTCAGGCCGATGAACCGACGACCGTGGGGCCCTACCGGCTCCTCGGCAGGCTCGGGCACGGCGGCATGGGCCGCGTGTACCTGGGCCGCAGCGCCGGGGGGCGGACGGTCGCCGTGAAGGTGGTCCATCCGCACTTCGCCCTCGACGAGGAGTTCCGGGCCAGGTTCCGGCGCGAGGTGGCGGCGGCGCGGCGGGTCGGCGGGGCGTGGACGGCGCCGGTGCTCGACGCGGATCCCGAGGCGGCGGTGCCGTGGGTGGCGACCGGATACGTCGCGGGGCCCTCGCTCGCCCAGGCGGCCGGTGACGGCAGCGCGCTGCCCGAGCACTCCGTACGGGTCCTGGGGGCCGGCCTCGCCGAGGCGCTGGCGGCGGTGCACGGCCTGGGACTCGTCCACCGCGACGTCAAACCGTCCAACGTGCTGCTGACCGTGGACGGGCCGCGGCTCATCGACTTCGGCATCGCCCGCGCCACCGACGGAACGGCCTCCCTCACCTCGACCGGCGTCTCCATCGGCTCGCCCGGCTACATGTCGCCCGAGCAGATCCTCGGCAAGGGCGTCACGGGCGCGGCGGACGTGTTCTCGCTGGGCGCGGTGCTCGTGTACGCGGCGACGGGGGAGTCCCCGTTCCCCGGCGACTCGTCGGCGGCGCTGCTCTACAAGGTCGTCCACGAGCAGCCCGAACTCGGCTCCCTGACCGGTGAACTGCGGGACGTGGCGGCCGCCTGCCTGGCGAAGGACGCCGCCGCGCGGCCCACCCCGCAGGAGGTCGCCGGGCGGCTCGCGCCCGAGGGGGCGGCCCGGCTCGTCGCGGCGGGCTGGCTGCCCGGGGCGCTGGTGGAACAGGTGTCGCGCAGCGCCGTCCAGCTCCTCGACCTGGAAGGCACGCCGGCCGACGCCGTGGCCCCGTCGGGCCCGGTCGGCTTCAGCAGCCCCTCGGTGACCGGGGGCCCGGAACCGGCCGGGGTCTTCGGCCCGCCGGACCCGGCGTACGCACCGGTACCGGTGCAGCGGTCCGAACCCCCGGCGCCCCCGGCGACCCCGACGCCCTCGCCGACGCGGGCCCCGCAGGACGCCAGGCCGGGCCGCCTCTCGGTGTCGGTGTCCGCGACGTCGTCCCCGCAGAGCCCGGACGGGCGGGGCCGCAGGGTGAGCTGCTCGGTGGCGCTCGCCGTGGCGGGGGCGCTGGCCGCGGTGACGGTGGGCGGGATCTTCGTGGTGAACATGCTGCCGGGCGGCGGCAGCGACAGCGGGAACGACGGATCCGCGGGCGGCACCCGCCCAGCGGCATCGGCATCCGCATCCCCATCCGCGTCGGCCCCGACGGGCGCGTCCGTCCCGCAGTTCTACGTGGGCGCGTGGCGGGGTCAGGGGACGGCGACCGGGCTCGGCCAGGACCTGCCCGCGGGCACCTTCGACATCGTCGTCCGGCAGGCCGCGCCCGGGCAGCCGCTGGGAACGGTGACGCAGACGGACGCCCTGGGCGGCGTCTGCGTGGACGTCCTCACGCTCAAGTCGGCCACCGCGGACGAACTCGTGGCCACGGGGCGAGGGAAGAAGGGCGGCGAGGCGCAGTGTCTGCAGGGTGCTCACCCCGTTCATCTGCGGCGCGACGGGAAGGCGCTCCGCTTCACGTCGGACGACCCCCGGGCGGGGAATCCGCGGGCGCGTCTCGTGCGGGTGGACTGATGCGGCGGCACGGCGCCGTCGGCGCGGGAAGGGCGGCGGACGTCGGTACATTCGGCGCGAGTCGGGCTCCCGTGACCTGGGCGCCCGGAACGCCGACGAGGGGGATCCGTGCGCAAGACGCGTATGACCGTGGTGGCACTGTCGACCGCGGTGGCCGCCGTGGTTCTGGCCACGGCTCCGGTGGGTGCGTCCACCGCCGTGAAGTCGTGCAAGACGTCCGACGGGGGTGCCCAGGGGGCCCTCATGGCCCCGGACTTCACCGGCAAGAAGTCGATGAGGGCGAGCTTCGGGGTCAAGGACACCAAGCGGGGCCGCGACTGGGTGAGGGTGCGGGTCGACATCACGACGGCCGCGGGCAGGCGGCACTCGTACAGCTGGCACGAGAACCGCGCCGGCTACGGCAAGTCGAAGTCGTGGACGCCCCGGGCCTCGCACGACGAGGGCATCGTGAGCGCCCGGATCCAGGTGGAGAACCGGCTGGGATCGCAGGTGCAGGACAGCTGTTTCAGCGGCAAGTTCTACAACCCGTACTACTGACACCGCCACGGCCCGCTCGCCGACCGGACCGGTCGGCGTGCTGACCGCCCTCGCGGCGCTGTGGGGCGCCGCCACCGGACTGCTGCTGCCGCGCCCGGCCCACCGCCTCTCCGTCGAACCGGGCGAGCCGTGGCGCCGGGCCCGCGGCTGGCTCGGCGTCCGGCCCGGCCCCCCGGCCCCGCTCCTCGCCGCCGTCACGGCGGCGGCCTGCGCCCTGCTCGCCGCCGCCACCGGCACCCGGCCCGAGCTCGGCGCCTGGCTGCTGCTCGCGCCGGTCGCCGTGCTGCTGGCCACCGTCGACTTCGCGGTGCACCGGCTCCCGGACGTCCTGACGCTGCCGCTGGCCGGGCTCGCCCTGGCCGCGCTCGGCGCCGCCGCACTGCTGCCGGAGCCGGGCGGCTCGTGGCGCGGGGCGGTGCTCGGGGCGCTCGGCCTCGGCACCGGATACCTGCTGCTGCTCCTCGCCTACCCCCGGGGCATGGGCTTCGGCGACGTGAAGCTGGCGCTCGGCCTCGGGGCGGCGCTCGGCTGGTACGGGTGGGGCGTGCTGTTCATCGGGGCGTTCGCCGGCGTGCTGTTCAACGGCCTGTACGCCCTTGCCCTCGTGGTGACCCGGCGCGCCGGGCGCAAGACCGAGATCCCGTTCGGTCCCTTCATGACCCTCGGGGCCTACGCGGGGGTTCTGCTGGGGGCCATGGCCCGCTGACGTACGCTGAGATTTCAGCTCTACACCTCCGAAAGGGGCACGCCCGGTGACCGAGAAGGCCGCGCTTCAGTCAGTCCTCGACCGTGCCGCCGACGGTGGGCGCATCACCCCCGAAGAAGCCGTCGCCCTGTACCGCGACGCCCCGCTGCACGCGCTGGGCGCCGCCGCCGACGCGATCCGCCGCCGCAAGTACGCGGGCATCGAGCACATCGCGACGTACATCATCGAGCGGAACATCAACTACACGAACGTCTGCGTGACGGCGTGCAAGTTCTGCGCCTTCTACGCGGCCCCCAAGGACACCAAGAAGGGCTGGACCCGCGACCTCGACGACATCCTGCGCCGCTGCGCGGAGACCGTCGAGCTCGGCGGCACCCAGATCATGTTCCAGGGCGGTCACCACCCGGACTACGGCGTCGAGTACTACGAGCACCACTTCGCGGCGATCAAGAAGGACTTCCCGCAGCTCGTCATCCACAGCCTGGGCGCGAGCGAGGTCGAGCACATGGCGCGGATCTCCAAGGTGAGCGTGGAGGAGGCGATCCAGCGGATCCACACCGCGGGCCTCGACTCCTTCGCCGGCGCCGGCGCGGAGCTGCTGCCCGCGCGGCCGCGCAAGGCCATCGCCCCGCTGAAGGAGTCCGGCGAGCGCTGGCTGGAGATCATGGAGGCCGCCCACAACCTGGGCGTCGAGTCCACCTCCACGATGCTGATGGGCACCGGCGAGACCAACGCCGAGCGCATCGAGCACCTGCGCATGATCCGCGACGTACAGGACCGGACCGGGGGCTTCCGGGCCTTCATCCCGTACACGTACCAGCCGGAGAACAACCACCTCAAGGGCCGTACGCAGGCCACGCTCTTCGAGTACCTGCGGATGATCGCGATCGCCCGGATCTTCCTGGACAACGTCCAGCACATCCAGGGCTCCTGGCTGACCACGGGCAAGGAGGTCGGCCAGCTGTCCCTGCACTACGGCGCCGACGACCTCGGCTCGATCATGCTGGAGGAGAACGTCGTCTCCTCGGCCGGTGCCAAGCACCGCTCCAACCGCATGGAGATCATCGAGCTGATCCGTAAGGCGGGGCGCGTCCCCGCCCAGCGCGCCACGACGTACGAGCACCTCGTCGTGCACGACGACCCGGCGAACGACCCCGTCGACGACCGGGTCTCCTCGCACATCTCGTCCATCGCGATCGAGGGCGGCACCGCGCACCCCGAGCTGAAGCTCGTCTCCACCAACTGAGCCGGACGTGCTGACACTTCACGCCACGGCGGCCGACGGGTCGGCCGTCCTCGTCGAGGGCGAGCGCGTCAAGGCGCTCGGCCCGTACGAGGAGCTGGCCGCCGCCCACCCGCAGGCACGGGTGCGGAACTGGCCGGGGATCCTCACGCCCGGGCTGCTCAACCCGTACGGTCCCGAGATCCTGGAGGGCACCTACCACCCGGATCCACGGGAGGCCGACCAGTACGGGACGGCGCCCATCGGGGGCGAGCGGGCCCGGGAGATCTTCCGCGCCGATCCGTCCCGGCTGGGCGCGAGCGCGCGGCGGGGCGTGCAGCGGCTGTTCGCGCACGGCACGGTGGCCCTGGCCGGTGAGTTGCGGGCCAAGCCCGTGCTGGAGGTGGCGCAGCGCTCGGGCCTCGTCTTCGCGGCCCGCCCCGACGGCCTGCCCGGACCGGTCTCCTTGTCCCCGAAGCCCCTGGTGCTCCTGCCGGGCCTCGCCGTGGGCGGCCCCGCGCGCTTCGCCGTCTTCGACGTCGCCGACCGGGCGGACCTGGTCCGGCGCGGCGCGTCGACGTGCGTGGCGACGGTCATCGGCGGCCGCCTGGTGTACCGGGGCCGCTAGGCGCCGCGGGGGCGTCTCCCGGTTCTCCGCCGCGGGGCGCGAGAAGCCCCACCGGGCCGCACACGACGACGCACCCCCTGACACAATGGCCGGGTGACCCGTGCATCCCTGGACAAGCAGCCCCACGAAGTCGCCTCCATGTTCGACGACGTGGCGGAGAAGTACGACCTCACCAACGACGTGCTGTCCCTGGGACAGGCCCGGCTCTGGCGCAAGGAGGTCGCCAAGGCGGTCGACGCGCGGCCCGCGCAGAAGATCCTCGACCTCGCCGCCGGCACGGCCACGTCCTCGCAGCCCTTCGTCCAGGCCGGCGCCTACGTCGTGCCCTGCGACTTCTCCCTCGGCATGCTCCGGGTCGGCAAGAAGCGCCACCCGTGGATGCCGTTCACCGCGGGCGACGGCACGAAGCTGCCGTTCAAGGACGACACGTTCGACGCCGTGACGATCTCCTTCGGGCTGCGCAACATCCAGGACACCGACCGGGCGCTGCGCGAGCTGTACCGCGTCACCAAGCCGGGCGGCCGGGTCGTGATCTGCGAGTTCAGCCACCCCACGTACGCCCCGTTCCGCACGGTCTACACCGAGTACCTGATGCGGGCCCTGCCGCCGGTGGCGCGCGCCGTCTCCTCGAACCCCGAGGCGTACGTCTACCTCGCCGAGTCGATCCGCGCCTGGCCCACCCAGCCCGAGCTGGCGGACCGCCTCCAGGGCGCCGGCTGGCAGAAGGTGGCCTGGCGCAACCTCACCGGCGGCATCGTCGCGCTGCACCGCGGGATCAAGTAAGTCCCTTGTTGCACATCGCAGTTGACGGGAACCGGGCGGCGGGAAAGATGTGTCCGTTGATTACGTGGTGACGGCCGGTGACGGCGGGTCACCCGACCGTCCCCGGATCATCACGGAGCACCCCGATGGCGTCGTTCTGTCCGCACTGTGGAGCCGAGGCTCCTGAAGAGGCCCGCTTCTGCATGAGATGCGGGCGGG
>NZ_JAMOLN010000332.1 GCF_024448165.1 Streptomyces longispororuber | reverse complement strand
GCGGCCCATGACCATCATCGGGTCGAACATGACGACCACTCCTGCCAGCAGCAGGAAGCACAGGGGGCCGATGAGCATGGGCGCGAGGATGCCGGCGGCGGAGGATCCGCCCGGGTTGCCGCCGGTGGCGCCGTGCAGCTGGACACTGACGCCGGCCATGCCCATGTAGTGCATGCCCGAGACGGCGAGCCCCATGACCAGGCTCGCGCCGAGGCTCCACAGGATGCCGCGGACCTGGACGGCGGCCCACAGGGCGGCGGTGGCGGCGGCCATGGCGATCACCACGGAGGCGCCCACGGTGAACGTGTTGTACTCGATCGTCCCGTGAAGGCGCATACCGGCCATTCCCAGGTAGTGCATGGAGGCGACGCCGAGACCGGTGATGGTGCCCCCGGTGAACAGGGCGGGGCCGGTCGCTCCCTTGTAGCCGACGATGAAGACGCCGATGCCGACCATGACGATGGCGACGCCGAGGCTCGCGAACGTGGTGGCCTTGTCGTAGTGGATCGGCACGCCGTCCACGCTGAAGCCCATCATGGCTATGAAGTGCATCGTCCAGATGCCGGAGCCGATCGCCGCCGAGCCGAGGGCGAGCCAGCCGGCCCGCCAGGTGTTGGCGACGAGCAGCGATCTGGTGGTGCAGCGCAGCCCCAGAGCACCTCCCAGGCAGGCCATGAGGTACGCCACCACGGGGGTGACGAGTCCGTAACTGAAGCCGTCGACCGTGCCCTGCATGTGTCGCAGCCCTTCCGCCCTGGTACGCCGTGAGATGTCCTGCTCGTTCCCCTGCCGACGACCACTGGAGGCAGTCGCGGTCGAAGGTGAGATTAAAGCTCACACGGGAACGTCCGAACGATTTTCCAGCAAAGAATCCCGACATCTGCACAGGGGTCGGTCGCGGTTGGGTAACTCCGTTCAACCAGTGACCATCCTTCGCCTGTCTTCTGTTGGCTCTGTGCTGTCAGTCTCGTGCGGTCAGTGATCTCACGACGCATGAGGAGCAGACGTGTACGCACGCGCAGCAGCCGCACTGGCCTCGGTGACCGGTTCCGTCGTCATCGGTGTCCTGGTCCTGCCCACTGCCGCACAAGCCGCACCCGCCCACGACAGACCCGTCGTCGTCGCGCACCGCGGAGCCTCCGCCTACGCCCCCGAGAACACGCTGGAAGCCGTCGACAAGGCGGACGACCTCGGCTTCGCCTGGGTCGAGAACGACGTCCAGCGCACCAGGGACGGCGCGCTCGTGGTCATCCACGACACCACCCTGGCGCGCACCACGAACGTCGAGCAGCTCTTCCCGGACCGCGCCCCGTGGAACGTGAAGGACTTCACGGCCGCCGAGATCGCCACGCTCGACGCGGGCAGCTGGAAGGGCGCCGAGTTCACGGGCGCCCGGATTCCGACGCTGCACCAGTACCTGGACCGCGTCGAGGACAACCACCAGAAGCTGCTCCTGGAGATCAAGGCTCCCGAGCTGTACCCGGGCATCGAGGATCAGATCCTGCGCCAGCTGGGCAGGGACGGCTGGCTCAAGAACGGGCACGTCAAGCACCGGCTGGTCATCCAGAGCTTCAGCGCGGACAGCGTGCGGACGGTGCACGAGCGGCGGTCCGACATCACGACCGGGTTCCTGGGCACGCCGGCCGTGGCCGACCTGCCCGCGTACGCCGCGTTCGCCGACCAGATCAACCCGTCGCACACGACGATCTCCGCGGACTACGTGAACGCCGTGCACGCGCTCAAGGGACCGCACGGCAAGCCGCTGGAGGTGCACACCTGGACCGTCAACGACGCCGTGAACACCCAGCGCGTGGCCGGGCTCGGGGTCGACGGGATCATCACCAACAACCCGGACGTGGTGCGGGCGGCCCTCGCCGGCTGACCCGGCGCCGGGGCGTTGTCAGTGCCGCGCCGTAGCGTGGTCGGCATGAACGCCACTGGGCAGAACGAGCACGGCACGGCCGCCGCGGCGCAGCGCGTCGTGTGGACCGTCGTGGGCAGCGGCATCGGACCGCTGCTGCTGGCCGCGACGGACGAAGGTCTGGTGAACGTGGTCTTCCACGCCACCGACGCCGTGCGCGACAAGGCGCTCGACCGGCTCGGCTCCCGTCTCGGGGCCGAGCCGGTCGAGGCGCCCGACGCGCCGCTGCTCGCCGAGGCGGGGCGTCAGCTGGCGGACTACTTCGCCGGGCGGCGCCGTGACTTCGACGTGCCGCTGGACTGGTCGCTGATCGCCGGGTTCAACCGCCAGGTGCTGCGCGAGCTGGCCGCGGGCGTGCCGTACGGGGCGGTCGTGGGGTACGGGGACCTGGCCGGGCGGGTCGGTCAGCCGGGGGCGGCGCAGGCCGTGGGCATGGCGATGGGGGCGAATCCGCTGCCGGTCGTGGTGCCGTGCCACCGGGTCGTGGAGAGCGACGGCGGGATCGGCGGGTTCGGGGGCGGTCTGGAGACGAAGCGGAAGCTGCTGGCGCTCGAGGGGGTGTTGCCCGAGCCGCTGTTCTGAGAGGGTCCCGGGGTTTGCGGATGGTTGTTTCGTCGGGGTGGGGGCTGTTCCTTGAGTACAGGCAGTGGGGGTCTGAGCCGTCCTGAGAGCTCGTCGTCGGACTCCGCACGGACCGCGGACGCCGGACCGGGCACGGCGGTCGAGGCGGATGTGGCGGGGCTGCAGCGGCGGACGCAGCGCGTCCTCGTCGCCTCGCAGATACTCGGCGGGCTCGGCACCGCGACGGGGATCGCGCTGGCCGCCGTGCTGGCCAAGAAGGTCAGCGGGGACGAGGCCCTGTCGGGACTCGCGTCGACGGCGAGCGTCGCGGGGACCGCGGTGCTGTCGGTGCCGCTGGCCGCGCTCATGAACGCGCGGGGACGGCGGGCCGGGCTGGTGCTCGCCTATCTGATCGGCACCCTCGGGGCGGTGGTGACCGTCGTCGCCGCGGCGGCGGGGAACTTTCCGCTGCTGCTCGTCGGACTCGCGGGGTTCGGCGCGGCGTCGTCCGCCAATCTGCAGGCCCGGTACGCGGCGGCCGACCTGGCCGAGCCGGGCAGCAGGGCGCGGGCGATCTCGACCGTCGTCTGGGCGACCACCATCGGCGCCGTGCTCGGTCCGAACATAGCGGCGCCCGCGGGACGCAGCGTCGCGGGCCTCGGCATACCGGAGGAATCGGGGCCGTTCGTGTGGGCGGCCGGGGTGTTCCTGATCTCCGCGGTCGTGGTGCACGTGCTGCTGCGGCCCGATCCCCTGCTGACCGCACGGGAGTTGGCGCCCGCGGAGGAGCAGACGGCCGAGGCGCGCTCCATCCGTGCGGGGTTCGCGGCCGTGTCCGCCTCGCCGCGCGCCCGGCTCGCGCTCGTGACGGTCGCCGTGTCGCACACCGCGATGGTGTCGGTCATGTCGATGACACCGGTGGACCTCGAACACCACGGGGCGGGCATCGAGTTGATCGGGCTGGTCATCAGCGGGCACATCGCGGGGATGTACGCGTTCTCGCCGGTGATGGGACGTCTGGCGGACCGGTTCGGGCGGCTCACGGTGATCGGTCTCGCGGTGGGGCTGCTCGCGTGCGCGGCGCTGCTCGCCGGGACCGCCGGTGGGAGCCATGCGCAGAGCGCGGCGGGTCTGTTCGTGCTGGGGCTCGGCTGGTCGGCGGGTCTCGTCGCGGGTTCCGCGCTGCTCACCGACTCCGTGCCGCAGGCCGCGCGGGCCGCCGCGCAGGGCCTGTCCGATCTGACGACGAGCCTGTCGGCGGGCATCGGCGGGGCGACGGCCGGCCTCGTGGTGGCGACGGCGAGCTACGCGTGGCTGAACCTGGCGGCGGCGTGCCTGCTGGTGCCACTGGGCGCGCTGGCCCTGTTCACCCGCCGGTCCACGCGACCGCAGCAGGCGTAGCGATCGGGGCAGGCCTGGCAGGTACTGCGGGCCTGGCGAGTACCGCAGGTCCAGGGGTGCAGCAGGCCTGGCGGCCGCAGCAGGCAGGCGAGTTCAGCTCAGGGTGATGTGGTAGGCCTTGCGCAGCGTCTCGTGCACGGTCCACGTGGTGCGGTCGCCCTCGCGCAGCACGGCGGCGCTGCCGGGCCCGACCTCCAGCGTGTCGCCGCCCTCGACCTCGACGGTGGCGCGGCCGCTGACGACCACGAACAGTTCGTCGGCCTCCGTGTCGGTGACCACGCCGGGCGTGATCTGCCAGATGCCGCGCAGCTGCTTCCCGTCGGCGGACTCCCACAGCACCTTGCCGGTGACTTCGGGGTTGCCCGAGACGATCTGGGCGGGGTCGAGCGGCTCCGGTTCGAGTGCGACGTCGGGGATGCGGACGGCGAAGGACGCGACGGGCGGGGCGGGTGCCTCGGGGGCGGTGGGCAGATCGTTCGTGGTCATGGCCGGTCACCCTAGATGACCTGCGCCTCTCCTCTCACTGGACGGCTCGTAGTGTGTGCGCCCCGCCGACTGGACGGCTCGTCAAGGGGAAGACGAAAGGCGGAGAGGACAGAGACGGACACAGAGACGGAAGACGCACCCACCCAGGCAGGGAGTTCGTAGGGACATGGAGATCTCCGGCATATTCAGCGCGATCGTGATCGGCGTCGTGATCGGCGTGCTCGGCCGACTGGTGCTGCCCGGGCGGCAGCGCATCGGGATTCTGGCCACGATCGTCGTCGGCGTCGTGGCGGCGCTGCTCGGTTCGGCGATCGCGGCGGGCTTCGACGTCGCGGACACCAAGGGCGTCGACTGGGCGGAGTGGCTGATCCAGATCGGCCTGGCCGCGCTGGGAGTGGCACTTCTCGACCGCGGCCGGCTGCGTCGCTGAGCGGGCTGCGGCCGCCCCGTTCCTTCGACCCCTGCCGTTCCTTCTTCAACGGCCTGGTACGGCAGGGCTCCTCAGAGTGCTGATTCGGTAGCAGACTCCGCCGTGCGCACAGCCGGAACATCCGCGTGGACGGGTCGAGGAGCCGAAGGGACGGCGATCAGGCATGAGCGGAAACAGGGCAGTCGCATATCTCAAGCCGGGTGCGGTGGAGGTCAGGACCATCGACCACCCGACGCTCGAGCTGAAGGACGGTCCGGGGGTGGCGCCCGCGAACGTCGGCCGGACGTGTCGGCACGGCGTGATCCTGAAGGTGCTCGCCACCAACATCTGCGGCAGCGACCAGCACATGGTGCGCGGTCGCACGACGGCGCCCGAGGGCCTGGTCCTCGGCCACGAGATCACCGGCGAGATCGTCGAGAAGGGGCCGGACGTCGAGTTCCTGGACGTCGGGGACGTCGTCTCGGTGCCGTTCAACATCGCGTGCGGGCGCTGCCGCAACTGCAAGGAGCGCAAGACCGGCATCTGCCTGAACGTCAATCCCGCACGCCCGGGGGCGGCTTATGGCTATGTCGACATGGGTGGCTGGGTCGGCGGGCAGGCCGAGTACGTCATGATCCCGTACGCGGACTTCAACGTGCTGCGCTTCCCGGACGCCGACCAGGCACGCGAGAAGCTGCTCGATCTGACCATGCTGTCGGACATCTTCCCGACCGGCTTCCACGGTGCGGTGACCGCGGGCACCCAGGTCGGGTCGACGGTGTACGTCGCCGGGGCCGGGCCCGTCGGGCTCGCGGCGGCCGCGTCGGCGCAGCTGCTGGGTGCCGCCGTGGTGATCGTCGGGGACCTGAACGCCGAACGGCTCGCGCAGGCACGGAGCTTCGGCTGCGAGACGGTCGATCTGACCCGTGGCACGGTCGAGGACCAGGTGGCCGAGATCCTCGGCGTGCCCGAGGTGGACGCGGCCGTGGACGCGGTGGGCTTCGAGGCCCGCGCGCACGGCCTGGACGCCCCGGAGGCGCCCGCGACCGTCCTCAACTCGCTGATGGGCCTCACGGCGGCGGGCGGCGCGCTCGGCATTCCCGGTCTGTACGTCACCGATGATCCGGGCGGTGTCGACCAGGACGCGCGCACCGGGACGCTGAAGGTGCGGCTCGGGCTCGGCTGGGCGAAGAGCCACCGGCTGACGACCGGGCAGTGCCCCGTCATGACCTATCACCGGGGTCTGATGATGGCGATCCTGCACGAGAGGGTGCACATCGCGAAGGCCGTCAACGCGACCGTGATCGGCATCGAGGACGCGCCGCGCGGCTACGCCGAGTTCGACCAGGGCGCGAGCCGCAAGTACGTCCTGGATCCGCACGGCGCACTGAGCGGCGTACAGCCGGTGTAGATCCGCGGGTGAGCCGGCGCGGAACCGGCAGGCGGACAGGGAAAGTGGGTGCCACGCGCGCGTGGCACCCACTTTTCGGTCCCGGCGCCTACGGAGTTCCGGACGTCCGTCCTGAGACGTGTTTGAGGGCGACGCGCGTCCGCCAGGGATGACAGGGACGACGGGAACAACGGGAACAACAAGCGCGACGGGAACAACAGGCACGGCAGGCACGCAGGGGCAGGTTCCGACTGGCGGGAGGCGAGCGCATGACGGTCGTGGCGGACGAGGTTCGGGACGCGGTCGCGGCGGGGCGTCCGGTGGTGGCGCTGGAGTCGACGATCATCGCGCACGGGCTGCCGCGGCCCCGCAACCTGCGGGTCGCGCTGGAGCTGGAACAGGCGGTGCGGGAGGAGGGTGCGGTCCCGGCGACGATCGCCGTACTCGATGGGCAGCCCCATGTCGGTCTGGACAAGGAGCAGTTGGAGCGGGTCGCCAAGGACGACGGGATCCGCAAGCTCAGTCATCGCGATCTTCCGCTCGCCGTGGCGACGGGGGCGAGCGGCGCCACGACGGTCTCGGCGACCGCGCAGCTCGCGGCGGGCGCCGGCGTGCGGGTCTTCGCGACGGGCGGGCTCGGCGGGGTGCACCGGGGCTGGACGCAGACGCAGGACGAGTCCGCGGATCTG
This sequence comes from Streptomyces longispororuber, assembly GCF_024448165.1. Classification (GTDB taxonomy): domain Bacteria; phylum Actinomycetota; class Actinomycetes; order Streptomycetales; family Streptomycetaceae; genus Streptomyces; species Streptomyces longispororuber_A. Next base: position 612 of record NZ_JAMOLN010000332.1, on the reverse strand, counting down.
GGGCTGCTCGCGCGGACACGGATCACCGTGGTGTGCGCCGGGGTGAAGTCGATCCTGGACGTGCCCGCCACGCTGCAACGCCTGGAGACGCTGGGGGTGGCGGTCGCCGGGTACGGGACCGACCGGTTCCCCGGCTTCTATCTCGCCGACTCCGGCGAGCCGGTGGACTGGACGTTGCGCACGCCCGCTGAGGTGGCGCGGGTGATGCGGGCTCAGGACGCCCTGGGCGAGGGCGAGTCGGCGCTGATCGTCGCCCATCCCGTACCGGAGGCGGAGCAGTTGGAGCCTGCGCTGCACGCGCGCGTGCTGGAGGACGGGCTGCGCGAGTGCGAGCGGCAGGGCGTCAGTGGGCAGGCCGTGACGCCCTTCCTGCTGGACTACCTGATGCGGCACACCGACGGCGCGTCCCTGGAGGCGAATCTGGCGGCGGTGCGGGGGAACGTGCGGCTCGCCGGGCGGATCGCGGCGGCCTGGGCCGGAGCGTGAGACCGGGCGCCGGCTCCGGACTGCTCGTGGTCGGCGACGTCGTCACGGATGTCGTGGCCCGGCACCGCGGGGCGCTCGCCGCGGGGACGGACACGGTGGCGGCGATCCGTACGGTGCCGGGTGGCG
>NZ_JAMOLN010000331.1 GCF_024448165.1 Streptomyces longispororuber | reverse complement strand
GAGCACCAGCATCCGCTCGGGGCCGGGGCCCACCAGCGGATACGCCCACCACAGCACGTCGATCCGGTTCTGCGGCCCCGCGCTGGTGTCGAGCCTGGCGCGACCCGCCGCCGGGTAGGAGGCCTGTCCGCCGAGCGACTCCTCCAGATCGTGTCCCGCGAGGTCGTACGCGCCGTGCGCGGCGGGGTCGGTGGGATCCCGCCGGTCCGGGAGAGCGCCGGACACGGGCATCAGGTCGGTCGCGGGGCGGCCCACCGCGTCGTCCCTGGCCGGGCCGAAGAGCCGGCGGGCGCCGGTGCTCCAGTGCGAGACGCGGCCCGCCTGGTCGATCACGACGACCGCCAGCGGAACGCGGGCCTGCGGGGGCCGACCGGTGCCGTGCATCACCGCGCTCCTTCCCCTCCCGGCGCGCCGGGGGGATGCGCGCCGCCTCTCTCCACGGTACGGCTCCGCCGCTCAACGGGAGGCGCTTACCCATGAATTGGGCGCGCCCCCGCCCAGAGGCGCGGGCCGTGTCGATCAGCGGCTCCGCCGCGGGGCGCGAGCACCCACAGAAATGCCGCGGACGCGTCTGCTCATCGACCGGGCAGAGGCGTCCGCGGCTTGTCGTGGGTTGCTCGCGCAGTTCCCCGCGCCCCTGACAGGCCCTAGTCCTCGTGGCCCAGCTGGAGGTCACGTTCCGTACGGCCGCCTCCCGCGACCTGAAGCACGGTCGCGACCGGAGGGTAGCCCGCCGCGATGACCGTGTACTCGCCCGACGACAGGTCGACGAACCGGAACGTGCCGTCCGGGCCCGTGGTCAGCGTGTCGACGACGTTGCCCGCCGCGTCGAGCAGGGTGACCCGGGCGTCCTCCACGGGCCGCCCGCCACTGGCCCGCACCGTCCCGCGCAGCACCGCGCCGCCCGCCAGCTCCACGTCCTGGCGGGTCTCCCGGGAGGCCATCACGGTCACCGGGAGCGCGGCGGGGCGGAACGCGGGGGCGCTCGCCGCGAGGGTGTACTCGCCCGCCACCAGCTCGGTGATGACGTAGCCGCCCTCGCGTCCGCTGCGGGTGGTGGCGACGACCTCGCCGTGCACGTTCGTCAGCGTGACGGTGGCCTCCCGTACGGGAGTTCCGTCGGCGGTCAGCACGCAGCCGGCGAGCCGGCCCGCGCCGCCGAGCACCACGTCCAGCTCGACGGGCCGCTCGCCGACGGTCACCGTGACGGCCTGCGGCTGGTGCCCGCCGGCCGCCGCGATCAGTACGTACGAACCGGTGCCGGGCGTCGACAGGGCGTACCGGCCGTCCTCGCCGCTGGCGCCGCGCCCGATCTGGGTGCCGCCGACGTCGATCAGGGTGAGCGCGGCGCGCGGCACGGCGGTCCCGTCGGAGTGCTGCACCGTTCCGCAGACCGGGACTCCGGCGGCGTAGGACACCCGCTCCTGCTGCGGGACGACGGGGTGCTCGACCGGGGACGAGGGCGAGGAGGGGGCGGCGCTGGACAAGAGAGGGGTCTCCTTGAGGAAGAAGGCGAGGAGCAGGCCCAGGACCAGGACCGGCACCAAGTAGAGGAAGATGCGGGGCATCGCGTCGGCGTACGCCTCGATGTACGGGGCGCGCAGTGCCTCGGGCATCGCGTGCACGAGCTGCGGGGTGATCGACTCGGCGTCGGGCAGCTCGCCGCCGGTCGGCAGCCGGTCCGCGAGGGAGTCGGCGAGCCGGTCGGCGAAGAGGGTGCCGAAGATCGCGGCGCCGACGCTGCCGCCGATCTGCCGGAAGTAGTTGTTGGCGCTGGTGGCGGTGCCGAGGTCGGCGGCGCGCACGGAGTTCTGCACGGCGAGCACGAGCACCGGCATGATCAGGCCGATGCCGGCGCCGAGCACCGCCATGTAGACGCTGTACTCGAGGCGCGGGGTGTCCACTTCGAGGCGGGACAGGAGGTACATCCCGAGCGTGGACAGGGCGCCGCCGAGGATCGGGTAGAGCTTGTAGCGGCCGGTGTGGCTGATGAGCTGTCCGGAGACGATCGACGCTCCGACGACGCCGCCCATCATGGGGAGCATCAGGAGGCCCGACTCGGTGGCCGAGGCGCCGTCGACCATCTGCAGGAACGTCGGCAGGTAGCTGGCCGCGCCGAACAGCGCGACGCCGACGACCATGCCGACCAGGCCGCTGAGGTTGAAGACGGAGTCGCGGAACAGGCGCAGCGGGATGATCGGCTCGGCGGCGTGCTTCTCGGCGAGGACGAACAGCGCGGCCGAGGCGACGGCTCCGGCGCCGAGCCCGATGATGACGCGGTCGCCCCACGCGTACTCGGTGCCGCCCCAACTGGTCAGCAGGACCAGGCAGGTGGAGGCCGCGGCGAGCAACAGGGCGCCCAGGACGTCGAGTCGGGCCTTCTTCTGCGGCTTGGGGAGCTTGAGGACGACGGCGGTGACCGCGAGGGTGAGCAGGCCGAACGGCACGTTGAAGTAGAAGCACCAGCGCCACGAGAGGTGGTCGGTGAAGTAGCCGCCGAGCAGCGGTCCCGCGACCGACGCGAGGCCGAACGCGGCGCCGATCAGGCCCATGTAGCGGCCGCGCTCGCGGGGCGGCACGATGTCGCCGATGATCGCCTGCACGCCGATCATGAGGCCGCCCGCGCCGACGCCCTGGACGGCGCGGAACGCGATGAGCTGGTCCATGCTCTGCGCCCGGCCCGCGAGTGCGGAGCCGATGACGAAGACGACGATCGCGAACTGGAAGACGCCCTTGCGGCCGAAGAGGTCGCCGAGCTTGCCGTAGATGGGCAGGCCGATGGTGGACGTCAGGAGGTAGGCGGTGATCGCCCAGGACATCTTGTCGAGGCCGTGCAGCTCGCCGACGATCTTCGGCAGCGCGGTGGCGACGATCATCTGCTCCAGCGCGGCGAGCAGCAGCGCGAGCATCAGACCGACGAAGACCATCCGGACGCGCCGCGGACTGAGTCCGTCGCCGGGCAACTGCGGTGGCGCCTCGGCCCGTTGGGGCTCGGCCGGGGTGGCCGGTTCCGGCACGGGGGCCGTCACCGGTCCCCCGACCGACTCGGTCACCAGCGTCGTCGTGCCCACCTGCAGCTCCCCTCGTCGCCCTTGCGCCGCCCATTTCTCGCATTGCGCGACAACGGGGGGCAAGCGCGACGATTCGCTGTTCAGACGGGTTTCATCGACGAACGCGCCGGTCGGAGCCCTACGGCGTACAACCGGCGCGAAACGAAAACCACTCGAAACGGTGAGCGGCAGATCAGTGTGCGCGTGTCAGTTCCACGCGGTCACTTCTCGACCTCGGTGGCCAGCTTGGCGAGGACGGCGTCGTAGATGCGGCCGAGCCCCTTCGGCGCGAAGGTCTTCTCGAAGAAGCCGCCGATGCCGCCCGCGCCGTTCCACACGGTCGTGACGACGACCCGTGACCGGCCGTCGCCCGCCGGGGTCACCCGCCACGTCGTCACCATCGAGGAGTTGCGGTCCTTCTCGACGAGCTCGCCGTCGGTCGGCTCGCTCACCTCGAGCAGGCAGTCGCGGATGCGCTTGCTGGTCGCCTGGAGCTTCCAGTGGACGAGGGTGCCCTCGCCGTCGCCGCCCTCGCGGACCTCGTACTCGCTGAAGTGCTCGGGCAGCAGCTTCTCGCGTGTGCCGTTGTAGTCGGCGAGGGCGTCGAACACGTCGTCCGGCTTCGCGGCGACGACCCGTTCCGTGGTGGCCTCGACCTGCGCCATGACTCTTCCTCCAGCACTTGGTTCCTCAGGGGCTCGCCCAAGCCAACCACCCCCCGTACCTGCCACCAAATCCGGGTCCGGGCGGGGATCACCGGAGGGTCCGCACGATCAAGGGAACATGTGTTCTATTGTGTGGCCAGTGCTACCGAGGAGGCGTCATGCGCTGGGAGAACCTCACGGACCCGACGGGCCCCACGGACGACCGGGCCGACCACGGCCGGGCGCCCGACGCCGCGCTGTTCGGCGCGGACGCGGTGGTGCGCCGCACCGTCGACACCCCCGAGTTCGCCGGAGTGACGTTCCACGAGATCCGGGCCCGGTCGATCGTGAACCGGGTGCCCGGGGCGTCCCGGATGCCGTTCGAGTGGACCGTCAACCCGTACCGGGGCTGCACCCACGCGTGCGTCTACTGCTTCGCCCGCAACACCCACAGCTACCTCGACCTCGACACGGGCCTCGGTTTCGACAGCCAGATCGTGGTGAAGGTGAACGCGCCGCAGCTGCTGCGCGGCCACCTCGCCTCGCGCCGCTGGCACGGCGACCACATCGCGATGGGCACGAACGTGGACTGCTACCAACGGGCCGAGGGCCGCTACCGGTTGATGCCCGGCATCATCGAGGCGCTGCGCGACCACGCGAACCCGTTCAGCATCCTGACCAAGGGCACGCTGATCCTGCGCGACCTGCCGCTGCTGCGCCAGGCGGCCGACGTGACGGACGTCGGCATCTCCGTCTCGGTTGGCTTCGTGGACCAGGAGCTGTGGCGCACCGTCGAGCCGGGCACCCCCGCGCCCGAGCGGCGGCTCGACGTCGTCCGGGCGCTGACCGACGCGGGGATCGGCTGCGGGGTCCTGATGGCGCCGGTGATCCCGTTCCTCGGCGACCACCCCGACCAGCTGCGGGCCACGGTGCGGGCGGTGGCCCGGGCCGGCGCGACGTCGGTGACACCGCTCGTGCTGCACCTGCGGCCGGGGGCCCGCGAGTGGTTCATGACGTGGCTCGGCCGGCACCACCCGTATCTGGTGCGGCGCTACGAGCGGCTGTACGCCGAGGGCGCCTACGCCCCGAAGTGGTACCAGCGGCGGGTGACCCGGCAGGTGCACGAGCTGGCCGAGGAGTTCGGGATCGGACCCTCCCGGGCGGGCGCCGCGCGCCGGGTCCGGGCGGCCGCCCCCGCGCCGGTCGAGCCCGGGCCGACCCAGCTGTCCCTGCTCTGAACAGCCGTTGCGCACAATCGGGTCAACTTCCGGCAGAACGGATTCTTCCGGGCAGGGTTTCGGGGACGATGCGGCCGGGGGCCGTGGACTCACGGCCCCGAACCCACCTCCGTCCTGGGAGGCCCCATGAAGAAACGCGCCGTAGCCCTGTGCGGCATCGCCGCCCTGGCCGCAGGCACGCTCGCGACCGGCCCGGCCATGGGCGCCGACGCCGGGCCGGCCCGCCCGGCCGCGCACACGACCGTCTCCTGGAAGAAGTGCGGCACGAAGGACTACCCGACGCTGCAGTGCGGGTCGCTGCAGGTGCCGCTCGACCACGCCGCACCGCGCGGCCGACAGATCACGCTGGCCCTCTCCCGCGTCCCGCACACGGCGAAGACGTCCCAGGGCCCGCTCCTGGTGAACCCCGGCGGCCCCGGCGGCAGCGGGCTCACCCTCGCCGGGTTCGTCGCGTCGAGCCTGCCGGCGAAGGTCGCGGCGCAGTACGACGTGATCGGCTTCGACCCGCGCGGCGTCGGCGCGAGCCGCCCCGCCCTGGACTGCAAGCCCGGCCACTTCGCGCCGGTGCGCCCGCCGAGCGTCCCCTCCTCCGGGGCGATCGAGGACGCCAACCTGAAGCGGGCGGCCGCGTTCGCGCAGAGCTGCGCCGACAAGTACGCGGACCTCCTGCCGTACATCGACACGGTCAGCGCGGTCCGGGACATGGACGCGATCCGCGCGGCGCTCGGCGCGAAACGGCTGAACTACTTCGGCTACTCGTACGGCACGTACCTGGGCGCGGTCTACGCGAAGTACTTCCCCGAGCGGGTGCGGCGCTTCGTCCTCGACTCGATCGTCGACCCGACCGGCGTCTGGTACCAGGACAACATGGGCCAGGACTACGCCTTCAACGCCCGCCACCAGGCGTTCCTGGCCTGGGTGGCCAAGCACGACGCGACGTACCGGCTCGGCAAGGACCCCGCGAAGGTCGAGGCCGCGTGGTACCGGATGCGGGACGCGCTCGCGAGGAAGCCCGCGGGGAAGAAGGTCGGGGCCGCGGAACTGGAGGACACGTTCCTGCCCGGCGGCTACTACAACGGCTACTGGCCCCACCTGGCCGAGGCGTTCGCGGCCTACGTGAACGACAAGGACGCCGATCCGCTCGTCGAGGCGTACGAGACCTTCGCCGCGGTCGACGCCGCCGGCGACAACGGGTACAGCGTCTACGCGGCCGTCCAGTGCCGTGACGCGCACTGGCCGCGCGACTGGAACCAGTGGCGCGACGACAACTGGCGGGCGCACGAGAAGGCGCCGTTCTCCACGTGGAACAACGCCTGGTACAACGCGCCGTGCGCGTTCTGGCCGACGCGGTCCCTGCACCCGGCGGACGTCGCCAACTCCGCCGTCCCGCCGGTGCTGCTGTTCCAGGCCACCGACGACGCGGCGACCCCGTACGAGGGCGGCGCCGCGGTCCACCGGCTGCTGCGCGGTTCGAGCCTGGTCGTCGAGCAGGGCGGCGGCAACCACGGCATCACGCTCAGCGGCAACGCCTGCCTGGACCGGTACCTGTCGGCCTATCTGGCGTCCGGCGACGTGCCGCGCAGCGGTGGCGAGATCGACGCGGTCTGCGCGAAGCTGCCCGACCCGAAGCCGCTGACGACCAAGGCGGCCACGGATCCCTCCGACGGCACCGAGCTGCACGGCCTCCTGGGGTACAGGGGCTGATCCCCGGTGCGGGACGGGGGTGGGTGAGGATGACCGCATGACGACTCACCTCACCCGCATACCGGCCCCCGACGGCGTCGCACCGGCCACCGCGTACACCCACGTGGTCATGGGCACGGGCCGGCTGATCGCCGTGTCCGGCCAGCTCGCACTCGACGAGAAGGGCGAGCTGGTCGGCCGCGGCGACCCGCACGCGCAGGCGCGCCAGGTGTTCGAGAACCTGCGGCGCTGCCTCGCGTCCGCCGGGGCCGGGTTCGACGATGTCGTGAAGCTGACGTACTACGTGACGGACATCGCCTGGATGCCCGCGGTCCGGACCGCCCGCGACGAGTTCCTCGACCCGGCCCGGCTCCCGGCGGCGTCGGCGGTCCAGGTGGCGGCTCTGGTGAGCCCGGAGTTCCTGATGGAGATCGAGGCGTTCGCGGTCGTGCCGCAGTGACGTCGGCGGCGCCGCTGATCCGGCCGATGACGCTCGACGACTGCGACGCGGTGGCCGAAGTGCGGGTGCGGGGCTGGCAGTTCGCGTACGCCGGACTGATGCCGCAGACGTACCTCGACGCGATGAGCGTGGCCCGGGACGCCGCACGCCGGCGCGAACGGTTCGGCCGCGGCGGCGATCTGGTCGCGGAGCGGTCCGGCACGGTGGTCGGCTGGGCCTGCCACGGACCGTCCCGCGACCGCGACGTACCGCCCGGCGAGGCCGAGTTGTACGCGCTGTACGCCCACCCGGACCATCTGTCGACCGGCGTCGGGCGTGCGCTGATGGCGGCGTGTCTGGCCGGGGCCGGGGCCGCCGGTCACGCGGTGATGCGGCTGTGGGTCGTGGAGGGGAACGCGCGGGCCCGCCGGTTCTACGCGCGGGCCGGGTTCACGCCGGACGGTGCCCGTGAGGCGTACGAGGTGGGCGGGGCCC
>NZ_JAMOLN010000330.1 GCF_024448165.1 Streptomyces longispororuber | reverse complement strand
CATTCGCTGACGTGACCGCGTCCGACAGCACGCTCCGCCGCTTCCTCCACGGGCTGCCCGGCGTCGACGCGGTCGGCCTGGAGGCGCGCGCCGCCTCGCTCGGTACCCGCTCGATCAAGACCACGGCGAAGGCGTACGCCATCGACCTGGCCATCTCGATGATCGACCTGACGACGCTGGAGGGCGCCGACACCCCGGGCAAGGTCCGGGCGCTCGGCGCGAAGGCCGTCAACCCCGACCCGACCGACCGCGGCACCCCGCGCACCGCCGCCGTCTGCGTCTATCCGGACATGGTCGCCACCGCCAGGGAGGCCGTCGCGGACAGCGGCGTGAAGGTCGCCTCCGTGGCCACCGCCTTCCCGGCGGGCCGTGCCGCCCTCGACGTGAAGCTCGGCGACGTGCGCGAGGCCGTGGCCGCGGGCGCGGACGAGATCGACATGGTCATCGACCGGGGAGCCTTCCTCTCCGGCGACTACCTGACGGTCTTCGAGCAGATCCGCGCCGTGAAGGAGGCCAGCGGCGCCGCCCGCCTCAAGGTCATCTTCGAGACCGGCGAGCTGTCGACGTACGACAACATCAAGCGCGCCAGCTGGATCGGGATGATCGCGGGCGCCGACTTCATCAAGACCTCGACCGGCAAGGTCGGCGTCAACGCGACGCCGGCGAACACGCTCCTGATGCTGGAGGCCGTCCGCGACTTCCGTGCGCAGACGGGGGTACAGATCGGGGTGAAGCCCGCGGGCGGCATCCGCACGGCCAAGGACGCGGTGAAGTTCCTCGTCCTGGTCAACGAGACGGCGGGGCCCGACTGGCTGGACAACCACTGGTTCCGGTTCGGCGCCTCCTCGCTCCTCAACGACCTGCTGATGCAGCGCCAGAAGCTGGCCACCGGCCGCTACTCCGGTCCCGACTACGTGACGGTGGACTGACACCCATGACCATGGACAAGCAGACTTCTGTGTTCGAGTACGCACCGGCGCCCGAGTCCCGGTCGGTCGTCGACATCGCCCCGTCGTACGGGCTGTTCATCGACGGCGAGTTCACCGACGCCGCCGACGGCAAGGTCTTCAAGACCGTCTCGCCGTCCACCGAGGAGGTCCTCTCCGAGGTCGCGCAGGCCGGTGAGGCCGACGTCGAGCGCGCCGTGCAGGCAGCCCGCAAGGCGTTCGCGAAGTGGTCGGCGCTGCCGGGCGCGGAGCGCGGCAAGTACCTGTTCCGCATCGCGCGGATCATCCAGGAGCGCAGCCGCGAGCTGGCCGTCCTGGAGACGCTCGACAACGGCAAGCCGATCAAGGAGACCCGCGACGCGGACCTCCCGCTGGTCGCCGCGCACTTCTTCTACTACGCCGGGTGGGCCGACAAGCTCGGCCACGCGGGCTTCGGTCCGGCCCCGAAGGCGCTGGGCGTGGCCGGCCAGGTCATCCCGTGGAACTTCCCCCTGCTGATGCTGGCGTGGAAGATCGCCCCGGCGCTCGCGACGGGCAACACGGTCGTCCTCAAGCCCGCCGAGACGACGCCGCTGTCGGCGCTGTTCTTCGCGGACATCTGCCGCCAGGCGGGCCTGCCCAAGGGCGTCGTCAACATCCTTCCCGGATACGGGGACGCGGGCGCGGCCCTGGTCGCCCACCCGGACGTGAACAAGGTGGCCTTCACCGGTTCCACGGCCGTCGGCAAGCAGATCGCCCGGACCGTCGCCGGCACGGACAAGAAGCTCACGCTGGAGCTCGGCGGCAAGGGCGCGAACATCGTCTTCGACGACGCCCCGATCGACCAGGCCGTCGAGGGCATCGTCACGGGCATCTTCTTCAACCAGGGCCAGGTCTGCTGCGCGGGTTCGCGCCTCCTCGTCCAGGAGTCGGTCCAGGACGAGGTGCTCGACCGCCTCAAGTCCCGGCTGTCGACGCTGCGGCTCGGCGACCCGCTCGACAAGAACACCGACATCGGCGCGATCAACTCGGCCGAGCAGCTGGCCCGGATCACCGCGCTCGCCGAGACCGGTGAGGCGGAGGGCGCCGAGCGCTGGTCCGCGCCGTGCGAACTCCCCTCGTCCGGGTACTGGTTCGCGCCGACGCTCTTCACGAACGTCACGCAGGCGCACACCGTCGCCCGGGACGAGATCTTCGGCCCGGTGCTCTCGGTCCTCACCTTCCGCACCCCCGAGGAGGCGGTGGCGAAGGCCAACAACACGCAGTACGGGCTCTCGGCCGGCATCTGGACCGAGAAGGGTTCGCGGATCCTGGCCGTGGCGAACAGGCTGCGGGCCGGGGTCGTCTGGGCCAACACGTTCAACAAGTTCGACCCGACCTCGCCGTTCGGCGGCTACAAGGAGTCGGGCTTCGGCCGCGAGGGCGGCCGTCACGGTCTGGAGGCCTACCTCGATGTCTGAGAAGTCCGAGCAGCAGCGCCTCAGCGTCTTCAAGACCTACAAGCTGTACGTGGGCGGGAAGTTCCCGCGTTCCGAGAGCGGCCGGGTGTACGCAGTGCAGGACAGCAAGGGGAAGTGGCTCGCCAACGCGCCGCTCTCGTCCCGCAAGGACGGCCGTGACGCCGTCGTCGCCGCGCGCAAGGCGTTCGGCGGCTGGTCGGGCGCGACCGCGTACAACCGCGGGCAGGTCCTGTACCGCGTGGCCGAGATGCTGGAGGGCCGCCGCGACCAGTTCGTGCGCGAGGTCGCCGAGGCGGAGGGCCTGAGCAGGTCGAAGGCCGCGGCCGTCGTCGACGCCGCGATCGACCGCTGGGTCTGGTACGCGGGCTGGACCGACAAGATCGGCCAGGTCGTGGGCGGGGCGAACCCGGTCGCGGGCCCCTTCCTCAACCTCTCGACCCCCGAGCCGACGGGCGTGGTCGCGGTCATCGCCCCGCAGGAGTCATCGTTCCTCGGCCTGGTCTCGGTGATCGCCCCGGTCATCGCGACCGGCAGCACGGTGGTCGTGATCGCCGGCGAGGCGTCCCCGCTGCCCGCGCTCTCCCTCGGCGAGGTGCTCGCCACCTCGGACGTGCCGGGCGGCGTCGTGAACGTCCTGTCCGGCAAGGCCTCGGAGATCGCCCCGTCGCTCGCCGCGCACCAGGACGTGAACGGGATCGACCTCACCGGCGCCGACCCGGCCCTCGCCAAGGAGCTGGAGATCGCCGCCGCGGACAACCTGAAGCGGGTGCGCCGTCCCCAGCCTGTGGAGGACTTCACGGCGGACCCGGGCACGGACCGGTTGACGTACTTCCTGGAGACCAAGACCGTCTGGCACCCGACGGGTTCGCTGGGCGCGTCCGGCTCCTCGTACTAGGCACCGCCCCTCCCCGACAGCACGGCCCCCGCGCGGCGTCCCGGATCGCTCAGATCCCGAGGCGCCGCGCGACGCCGTCCAGGACGCAGTCGAGTCCGAACTCGAACTCCCAGGTGGGGTCGTCCTTGCGGGTCGCGCTGTACGCGTAGGCGCGGTAGATCGGGTAACGGCCGCTGTCCAGCAGGTAGTTCATCTGCGGGGCGAGTCCCTTGCGGGTCTCGTCGCCGCTGCCCCAGCCGTGCTCCGCCATGAACCGGGCGAGCGCCACCTCGGACTGCGTCGCGCCGTGGACGTACGAGGCGACGGCGCGGAACGCCGCCATCATGGTGTCGGCGTCGAGCCCCAGGCCGTCGAGCGCCGCCAACTGCCGCTCGGCGACGGCCATCCGGGTCGGCGTGAGCACGAAGAGCGGGGCCGGGAGCTGCGCCATCCAGGGGTGGGCCAGCGTCGTGGCGCGGGTGCGCACGGCGTAGGCCCGCAGCACCTCGCGCCAGCCCGTCACGTCGTCGGGGATCGCGAGCTCCCCCGAGACCCGGTCCACCATCAGCGCCAGCAGGTCCTCCTTGCCGTCCACGTGGCGGTAGGCGGCCATGGGGGCGACGCCGAGCTCGGTGGCGATGCGGCGCATGGTGACGGCCGCGAACCCCTCCGCGTCGGCCACCGCGACGGCGACCTCGGCGATCCGCTGCGGCGTGAGCGCGGCGCGCGGCGCCGCCGGCCGTTCCAGCCGCTCCCACAGGGAGGGCTCGGGCCCCGGCTTCTTCTTCGCGGCCACTGACGGACCCCTTCTCCTCAGGCGTTCCCGGACGGGCGGGCGTGTACATCGTATCCACAGTGGACGCCGTACACATCGGTGTGTACGTTGTACGCATCGAAGATACGCCGTACACAAACAGGTGTCGCAGGCGTTCACCACCAGGGGGTTCCCATGTCCACAGCACCCACAGCACCCGGCGGGTCCGCCACCGCTCCGCTCCGCGTCGCCGTCCTCGTCGGCTCCACCCGCGAGGGCCGCTTCGCGCCCGTGGTCACGCGGTGGCTCAGCGGTCACCTCGGCCAGCGCGCCGACCTGCGCAGCGACATCGTCGACCTCGCCGAGACCCCGCTGCCGACCGTGCTGCCCGCCTTCGGCCAGGAACCACCGCCCGGCACCACGGAGGCGCTCGCGACGGTGACACCGCGCCTCGCCGCGGCGGACGCGTTCGTCTTCGTCACGCCCGAGTACAACCACAGCTTCCCGGCGGCCCTGAAGAACGCGATCGACTGGCACAACACGGAGTGGCACGGCAAGCCGATCGCCTTCGTCTCGTACGGGGGCCTGTCCGGCGGCCTGCGCGCGGTCGAGCAACTCCGGGTCGTGATGGCCGAGTTGAACGCCACTACGATCCGCAACACGGTCAGCTTCCACAACGCCTACGGATCGTTCGACGCGGACGGCCGCGTCGACGACCCGGCGGTGGACGCCGCCGCGAAGGCGATGCTCGACCAGCTGACCTGGTGGGCGCACGCCCTGCGCAACGCCAAGTCCGTCAGCCCGTACGCGAGTTGACGGCCGCCATGACGACACCCGTGGAGTCCCGGACGGCCGCCGCCACGGCGCCGCCCTCCCGGCTGGTGATCGCGGGCCTGCTGCTCGGCATCGTGCTGGCCACCCTCGACGGCACGGTCGTCGGCACGGCGCTGCCGGTCATCGTCGAGGACCTGGGCGGCGTCACCCATCTGTCCTGGGTGGTGACCGCGTATCTCCTGACCACCGCCGTCAGCACTCCCCTGTGGGGCAAGGCCGGCGACCTCTACGGCCGCAAGGGCAGCTACCTCGCCTCGATCACCGTGTTCCTCGCCGGTTCCGTCCTGTGCGGACTCGCCCAGGACATGGGGCAGTTGATCGCCTTCCGTGCCCTGCAGGGGATCGGCGCGGGCGGCCTGTTCGTGGGCGCGCTCTCGCTCATCGGGACGCTGCTGAGCCCCGCGGAGGCCGGCCGCTCCCAGTCGGTCATCGGCGTCCTGCTGCCCGCAGCCATGATCGGCGGCCCGCTCGTCGGCGGCTTCCTCACGGACCAGCTGGACTGGCGCTGGGTGTTCTACGTCAACGTTCCCGTCGGCGCCGTGGCACTCCTGGTCATCGGCGCGGGGGTGCGGGTGCGCACCGAGCGGGTGCGGGCCCGCGTCGACCTCGCGGGCGCCGGACTCCTCACCGCGGCGATCCTCGCCCTGACCCTGCTCGCGAGCTGGGCGGGCCCGACGTACGCGTGGACCTCACCGCAGATCGCGGCCCTCGCGGTCGTCTCGGCGGCGGCCGTCGCGGCGTTCGTACGGGTGGAGCGGCGGGCGGCCGAGCCGGTGATCCCGCCCCGCCTGTTCCGCGACCGGAACTTCACGGTCGCGCAGGTCCTCAGCTTCGTCGCCGGCGCGGCCATGCTGGCCGCCGCCAGCTACCTGCCGCAGTACATGCAGCTCGTCCGGGGCAGGACGTCGACGCAGAGCGGGCTGCTCCTGCTGCCGCTGATGCTCGGCATGATGGGCGCGCAGCTGACGATCGGGCGCCTGGTGTCCGCGGGCGGCCGCTACCGCGCCTATCCGATCGCGGGCGGCGCCCTGGCCACGCTCGGCGCGCTCGCCCTGCTGCTGCTCGGCACCGGGACCCCGGTCTGGGCGGCGTCCGGCCTGACCCTGCTGCTCGGCGCGGGCATCGGCTGTCAGCTGCAGCCCGCGATGCTGATCACCATGAACAGCGCGGACCCCCGCGACATCGGGGCCGCCAGCGGTACGCAGACACTGCTGCGGACGGCCGGGGGCTCGCTCGGGGTGGCGGTGCTCGGATCGGTGTTCGCGAGCCGGGTCGGGGCGGGCCTCACGCCGGCGGGTGTCGTCGACGGGGTGCACGGGGTGGCGCTGGGGACGGCGGCGCTGTGCGCGGTCGGGTTCGCGGTGGCGTGGGCGGTGCGCGAGGTGCCGCTGCGGACGCGCGCCGCGCAGCCGTCCGCCCCGGGCACCGCCGACGCCTGACGCACCGTCCGGTCAGCCCGGCAGCAGCCCCGTCGCGGGCCCGACCAGCGGCAGTTCGCTCAGCGAGCTGCCCGAGGTCACCGGGCCCGTCACGGCCGCCGTGCTGACCGGCTTGAAGTCGGCGACCTGCGTGCCGATGGCGTTGTCCAGCGGGTCGACGCCGGTGCCGGCCAGCGGGTCGAGCTTCAGGTCCTTCACCGGCGCGAGGCCGTATCCGGTCGAGGTGTGCACCGCCTGCGTCAGGGCCTGGACCGGGGTGCCCGTGTCCACCCCCGCCCCGGGCGCGGCACTCGCGGCGGCGCCGCCCGCGGCGACGGCCGCACCGGCGGCCGCCACGGTGAGGCCCGCGCGCAGCAGCGTACGGCGGGTGCTGGAAGGGGACGTGCGGACTGCGTGTCGCGCCATGATGTTCCGCCTGAGCCTTTCGAAACGGGTGATGCGGGTAATCGTGCGGCCACACAGCGTAGTTGACGTGGCTCGTGCCACAACGTCACCACGCGGGGTCGGCGCCGGGCCCCGGATGCCTCACACTGGTCTCTCGTGAGTTCGCATCCTCCGATACCGACCCGGGTCGTCCTGCTGACCGGGCCCTCCGGCTCCGGCAAGTCGTCGTTCGCGGCCCGCTCCGGGCTGCCCGTGCTCTGCCTCGACGACTTCTACAAGGAGGCCGGCGACCCCACGCTGCCGCTGGTGCCGGGCAGTTCGGACATCGACTGGGACTCCCCGGCGTCCTGGGACGCGGACGTGGCGGTCGCCGCGATCGTCGCGCTCTGCGAGAAGGGGCGCACGAACATTCCCGTGTACGACATCTCGACCAGCTCGCGGGTGGGCGCGGACACGCTCGACATCGAGCGCACGCCGCTGTTCCTCGCCGAGGGGATCTTCGCGGCGGACATCGTGGAGCGCTGCCGGGATCTTGGCGTGCTCGCCGACGCGCTCTGTCTGCGCGGCCGCCCCTCGACGACTTTCCGCCGCCGGCTGCTGCGGGATCTGCGGGAGGGCCGCAAGTCGGTTCCGTTCCTGCTGCGCCGCGGCTGGCGCCTGATGCGGGCCGAACGGTCCATCGTGGCCCGCCAGGTCGGGCTCGGCGCGTACGCGTGCGGCCGGGACGAGGCACTGGGCCGCGTAGCCGCGGCAGCAGCGGGCCGAGTCCGCACCCGCACGTAACCGGTCCCCTCGGTCTGCCTGGTCGATCTTTCGTGGGCGTCTGCGGGCCGGGGGAAAGCTGCGCGTCAGCGCATGCCCTTCAGGGGCGCGGGGAACTGCGCGAGAAGCCCCACCGGCCCGCAGAACGCTACGAAGGCCCGGCCCGGCAGACGCAGTCGGCTTTGAGGGGCGCGGGGAACTGCGCGGCCGGCCCCCGCAGACGCCCACGCA
>NZ_JAMOLN010000033.1 GCF_024448165.1 Streptomyces longispororuber | reverse complement strand
CGTGCGACGTGGGGCGCGGTGCCGGTCGCACGGTGCGTGCCTCGGCGAGGCTGAGCAGCAGACTCGCCCGCAGCCAGCTGATCTCGTCCGGATCGTCGGCGACGAGGATGCGCTCGACGACGCGGGCCGTGGGTGACTCCGGCGCCCCGTGCCAGGTCTCCTCGGGTCGGAGCCGGTGCAAGTGGGCCCGCTCGTACGGGTCCTCGACGAGGTCGGCGAGCTGGGTCGGGTCCAGCAGGGTGGCGATGGCGGCGGCCCGCTCCCAGGGGCCGCCGCTCTGCCCGAGCAGATAGCCGGCGTGGCGGGCCCGCCAGGTCCGCGGCCGGAGATCCTCGCCCGCGTCGAGACGGGCCCGCATCCGGTCCGGGGCGCGGCCCGTGAGCAGCGGTGCGTTGACCTCGGACCGGGCGAATTCCCGCAGTTCCTGGGCGAGATAGAGCCACACCACGGTGCGGTACCGATTCAGGTAGAACTTCGCGGGTGTCAGCATCCCGGCGCGGGCGAGCCGGGTGAAGCGGGTGGCCGGGATGCCCACGAGCTCCGCGCCCTCCGCGGTGCCCACCACCCTGACCTGCTCGCGCAGGGTGTCAGGGAATCCCTCGGCGTCGCGGATCCGCTCGATCTCCTCTCGAGGGACCAGCCGCCGACCGCCACCCGGTGCCGCCACGGTGCGGATGCGTCCGAGCCGTACGGCGAGATCGAACTCGCCCCGTTTCAGCCCCAGTTCGCGAGCCGCGCTGCCCTGTGGCCTGGTCATGATGTCGCCTTGCACGATGGTTCTCCCCCGTCGACCGATGACAGTCGGTCACTCTCCGTGACCGCTCGGGACAACCGTAGCCTGGATAGCCGATCTCCGTCCGAGCCTGTGGATAACTCGTGCAGGGCTAGGAACTTCGCAGGTCAGAGCTCCATGGAGGAGGTCTTCTCCGGCTGTCGCGCGTCGACGCCCAGGTGCTCGCCCACGCGGTTCACGAGCAGGGTCATCTCGTACGCGACCTGGCCGATGTCCGCCTCGGCCGCGCTGAGCACGCACAGGCAGCTGCCGTCGCCGGCGGCGGTGACGAAGAGCACCGCGTCGTCGAACTCGATCATCGTCTGACGCACCCCGCCCGCGCCGAAGTGCCGTCCCGACCCCTTCGCGAGACTGTGCAGTCCGGAGGAGACCGCGGCGAGGTGCTCGGCGTCCTCGCGCCGCAGGCCGGTACTGGCTCCGGTGACGAGGCCGTCGTTGGACAGGACCAGGGCGTGCCGCACGTGTTCGACACGCTGTGTCAGGTCGTCCAGCAGCCAACCGAGTCCCGCGTTCTGCACCATGATCCTGTCTCCCCGATTCCGTGTGGCTCCCGCCCGGTGGGGACCGCTCCCCTACCCGGAGGATCTGTCTCGCCAGCCTTCCCCACGGTTGCCGTCCGGGCAAGGAGGATGGGCCCATGGCACACAAGATGACCGATGAGGAATGGAAGGCCTTCGTCTCCGAGGGCACCCGCACCGCCAAGCTGGCCACCGTGCGGGCCGACGGCACGCCGCACATCGCGCCCGTGTGGTTCGTCGTGGACGGCGACGACATTGTGTTCAATACGGGCAAGGACACGGTCAAAGGACGCAATTTGGCCCGGGACGGGCACGTCGCGATCTGTGTCGACGACGAGCGGCCACCGTTCTCGTTCGTGACGATCCGGGGCCGAGCGGAGCTCAGTGAGGACCCGCAGGAACTGCTGGATTCGGCCACCCGGATCGGCGGCCGGTACATGGGCGCCGACCGCGCCGAGGAGTTCGGCCGGCGCAACGGGGTGCCGGGTGAACTGGTCGTCCGCGTACGGGTCGAGAAGGTCGTGGCCCTGGGCGACGTGGCCGACTGACCCGGCCGCGGATCAGCCGACGGAGTCGAGCAGCCGGGCGGTGTGCATCCGCCCGGCGTACTCGACCAGCCTGATCAGCACCTCCTTCCCGGAGTCCTTGTCGCGGGCGTCGCACAGCACCACGGGGGTCCCCCGGTCGATGTCGAGGGCCCGTGCCACTTCGTGCGCTCCGTACGCGCGGGCGCCCGCGAAGCAGTTGACCGCCACGACGAACGGGATGCGCCGGTGCTCGAAGTAGTCCACGGCGGGGAAGCAGTCCTCGAGCCGGCGGGTGTCCGCGAGGACGACGGCGCCGAGCGCGCCCTGTGACAGTTCGTCCCACAGGAACCAGAACCGGTCCTGTCCCGGTGTGCCGAACAGGTAGAGCGACAGCCCTGACCTGATGGTGATGCGGCCGAAGTCCATGGCGACGGTCGTGGTGGTCTTGCGCTCCACGGCCGCGGTGTCGTCCACGGACTGGCCCAGTTCGCTGAGTTGTTCCTCGGTGCGGAGCGGCCGGATCTCGCTGACCGCGCCGACCAGGGTGGTCTTGCCCACCCCGAATCCGCCCGCGACCAGGATCTTCAGTGCCAGGGCGGCGGACGTGCCGGTGGCCGTGTCGTCAGAGTGCTCGGAGCCCATCGATGACTTCTCTCAGGATCTTCTCGTCCGGTAGCTGTGCGGGCGGCACCGGCCTGCTGACCTTGACGCAGCCCAGTTCGAGCAGGTCGCCGAGGAGGACCCGGACCACGCCCACGGGGAGGTCGGTGCCCGCTCCCAGTTCCGCGACGGTCTGGGTCTCGGTGCGGCACAGCTCGATGATCGACCGGTGTTCGGGACCGAGTGCCGTGTCGTCGGCCGCGGCGGGCGCCGCGGAGTCGAGCGACACGAGGGCGATCAGGTCGAAGTGCGCTCCCTGAGGGCCCGCGGTGGTCCGTCCACCGGTCATGGCGTACGGGCGGACCAGCGGCCCGGCCTCGTTGTCGAACCACTGGCTGCCCGGTTCCTCGGGGCTGCCGCGTTTCTCGTGGCCTCGGTGGGCGCCGTCGCTGTACGCCGCCACGTCCCGGTACGTTTCTTCGAACATGTCGTCGTTCATCTCGCCGGCCGTTCCCGTCAGCCCGCGGTCGGTGGGTGTCCGGCGAACCTCGACGGTGTGTAGAGATGCTCCCCGACCCGCTTCACCAGGCGGGCCATCTCGTAGGCGACGAGCCCGATGTCGGCGGTGACCGTGCTGAGGACGGCGAGGCAGGAGCCGTCGCCGGCGGCGGCCACGAACAGGAATCCGTCGTCCATCTCGACCATCGTCTGGCGCACTCCGCCGGTGCCGAAGTGCCGCCCGGTTCCCTTGGCGAGGCTGTTGAACCCGGAGGCCACCGCCGCGAGGTGCTCGGCGTCCTCACGGCCGAGCCCGTTGGAGGACCCGACGGCCAGGCCGTCGTTGGACAGGACGACGGCGTGCCGCAGTTCGGTGACGCGCAGCACCAGGTCGTCAAGGAGCCAGTCGAGTTCGCCGGAGCCGTGGGCGGTGCCCGTAGTCGGTTCCTTGATCATGTGAGGTCTCCTTCAGTGCTCTCGCTGCCGGGCGGGCGCCCGCCGCCTCTGACCCAGCCGTCCCGGAAGGACGTCATGCGGGCCCGAACCTGTTCGGGGGTGCGTTCGCCCGGTTCCGGGGCGTGCGCGGGTGGGGCCTGTTTGTCGGGGCGCTCCCGCAGTTGGGGCGCGAGGCTCGCCTGGCGCACCCGGCGCGGGAGGCCGTCGTCGGGCGGTGCCTGGTCGCCGTCCTGCGGCGTCGGGGGCCTGCGCAGGCGGAGCGCGGTGACGCCCGGCGGGTGCTGCGGCTCCTCCTCGGGCTCGGGGCCCGGTGACGGGGCGAGTGCCGGGCGTGAGGTGGGCGGTGGGACGGAGTTGCCGTTCATGGGCGCTGCTTCGGGCTCGGGCACGCGCGCGTAGCGGCGCTCTTCTTCGGACGGTCGGGGCGGTGCGGGGGCGGCGGCTCGGTCGGCGTCCTTGTGCAGCAGGGCGGTGGGCAGCAGGACGACCGCGGTGGTGCCTCCGTAGGGCGAGGTGCGCAGGTGCACCTTGATGTCGTGCCGGTTGGCGAGCCTGCTGACCACGAACAGGCCGAGGCGGTCGCTGTCGAACACGTCGAGCGCCTCGGAGTGCCTGATCCGGTTGTTGGCGTCGTCGAGGGTCTCCTTGCCCATGCCGAGGCCGCGGTCCTCGACCTCGATGGCGTATCCGTTGCCGACGGGTTCGCCGCTGATCCGCACCTTGGTGTGCGGGGGTGAGAACTGGGCGGCGTTCTCGACGAGTTCGGCCAGCAGGTGGGTGAGGTCGGCGACCGCGGCGCCGGTCACGTCGGCCGCGGTGAGCTGGCGCACCTCCACGCGCGCGTAGTCCTCGATCTCGGAGACCGCGGCGCGGACCACGTTCGTCAGGGGGACGGGCATCCGCCAGGCCCGGCCGGGCGCGGCTCCGGAGAGGATGATCAGGCTCTCCGCGTGGCGGCGCATCCGGGTGGTGAGGTGGTCGAGGCGGAAGAGGTCTCCGAGTTCGTTCGGGTCCTCGGCGCGGCGCTCCATGCTGTCCAGGAGGCCGAGTTGGCGGTGGACGAGGACCTGGCTGCGGCGGGCGAGGTTGACGAAGATGCCGGAGATGCCGCTGGCGAGCTCGGCGCGTTCGACGGCGGCGTGCAGGGCCGCGCGGTGCACCGTGGTGAGGGCTTCGGAGACCTGCCCCGTCTCGTCCTCCGCCGGGGGCCCCTGTGGTGCCTCGGCCTGGACGTCGATCTCCTCGCCCGCCCGCAGCTTCCGCATGGCGTGCGGGAGTTTGCGGCGAGCGATCTCCAGGGCCGTGTTGCGCAGGCTGACGAGTTCGACGACGAGGCCGCGGCCGATCCGTACGGAGATCACCAGGGAGGCGGCGACGGCGACGAGGCCGAACAGCACGGCCGCCGCGGCGGGCGTGAGCAGTCCGCGGCCGAACGGGTCGGCCCGGTCGGCGGCGCTGCGCGCGGCGTCCGTCTCGATGGCACGCATCCGGTCCTGGACGGTGGTGTGCGCGGGGTCCCAGGTGCCCGCGGGCGCGGCGGCGAGTGCCTTGCTGCCCGGCGGGGCGACGAGCGTCCGGTCCTCGACGGCGCGCACGTCGCCGTACGCGCTCCCCTCCACGAGGTGGTTCCAGGCGGTTCGTTCGGGTCCGCGCAGGTCGGTGGCGGCGGTGTCGACGAGTGTCCTGCGCGTGTCGACCGCGCCGGTGAACAGGCGCAGTCGCTCGTCGTCCAGGGTTCCGGCGAGGCGTGCGCTCGTCAGGAGCGCGTCCTCACGGGAGAGCATTTCCGCGGAGCGCCCGAATTCGAGCAGCACGCGCGCGTCGGAGCCGAGTTCGGAGTCCTGGATGCCGGTCAGCGCGCCGCTCACGGTGAAGGCGCTGCCGATGGTCTTCGTGTACTGCCCGTAGGCGGTGTCCCAGCCGGCCCGCCGGTCCAGCACCGCGGTGCGTACGGTGCGCAGCTGCTCGGCGCCGGTGACGAACGCGCCGAGCCGGTCGGCGACTCCGTGCGGCAGGTCGGCGCCGTCCGCGACGGTGTTGCCCTTGCCCATGCGCAGGGCGGCGACGGCACGATCGGTGGTGGCGCCGAGGCGCTCAAGGTCGTCGGCCCGGGCGGCGGTGGGTTCGGTGGCGTAGCCGACGGCGGAGTTCCGCTCCGCCTGGAGGGCCGCGACGGCGGCGCCGACGGGTTCGCGCACGGTGGCGTCGACCCGCTGCAACTGCCGGAGCCGGGCGATGTCCTGGGCCGTGCTGACGGTGGCGTAGGCCCACAGGGCGAGCAGCGAGACGACGGGCACCATGAGGAGGCAGACGATCCGGGCCCGGACGGTGCGGGGGCGCAGGCGGCTGCCGCCCGCGCGCGTGGGTGGCGCGGTGAGGTTCTGCGCGGTCGGTACCGCGGAGTCCTCGTCGGCGGGTGGTCCGGCGTGCGCGCGCCGCCCGCGCGTGAGGGGCGCGGGTATCGGCGGCGGAGCGGAGGTGGGCGTTCTGCGGGGCGGGCGCATGGCCTCCTCGATCGGGTGTGGGTCGGGGTCGTCGCGGGCGGCCGGTTCAGCGGGCCAGGCTCTCCACGGGCTGCTGGGCCGACGCGGAGGCCTCCCGCTCGTCGGCGGTCGGGGAGAGCGCGACGAACGCCGAGGTCAGGAAGAGGTAGGAGCCGAGGCCCACGGCGAGCGGGAAGATGAACTGCATCGCCGTCGCACCGGGCAGGGCCACCGTCGAGGGGGTCACCCGCACGCTCACGGCGATCATCCCCGTGTAGTGCATGCTGCTCACGGCGCCGCCCATGACGAGGGACGCGACCGCCACGGCCGCGGGCGACTTGATGTTGAGGCCGGCCCACAGGGCGGCGGTCGCGGCGACGACGGCGATCACCACGGAGAGGGCGACGAGGAGCGGGTCGTAGCTGATGTGTCCGTGCAGGCGCAGGGCCGCCATGCCGAGGTAGTGCATGCTCGCGACCCCGAGCCCGGTCGTGAGTCCGCCCAGGGCGAGGGCGCGGCCCCGGTCCCTGCTGTGGCCGACGGCGAAGACCCCGACGCCGACGACGACCACCGCGACGACCAGGCTGAGGATGGTCAGCGGGACGTTGTAGCGGATCTCGGTCCCGGTGACGCCGAAGCCGAGCATCGCGACGAAGTGCATCGTCCAGATGCCGGTGCCGATGGCGGAGGCCGCGGTGAGGAGCCAGTTCCGGCGGGCTCGCCCCGTGGTGTTCAGGGCCCGCACGGTGCAGCGCAGTCCGAGCGCGGCGCCGATGCAGGCCATCGCGTACGACAGCACGGGGGTAAGCCAGCCGAAGGTGGCGTGGTCCAGGTGTCCCATGGCTCCGGGACGCTAGTCGTGACGGGGGCGCACAACTGGGGCGCATTTCGAAAGCTGCTGGAATATGACAGAGAAACGGTTCTGAACGATCGCGTCAGGGTCGAACGTGTGCACCGCACGTGCATGCGATGCTTTCGGTTCGGATGGGGAGCTTTCGACCCGCTGTCCCCCACTCGTGTCGCACCGGTTGTCGGTGGGCTGCGCAATCATGGAGCGCATGAGCGATGACGCCACGCGTGTGCAGGAGTTCTTCTCGGCCCGGGCCGCCGACTGGGATTCCCGATTCCCGGACGACGGTCCGGCCTACGCGTCCGCGGTGACCGAGCTGGGACTGCGTCCGGGCGACCGGGTGCTGGACGCCGGATGCGGCACGGGCCGGGCGCTGCCGCCGCTGCGTGCGGCCGTGGGGCCTTCGGGGACGGTTCTGGGAGCCGATCTCACCCCTGCGATGCTGGCGGCCGCGGTGCGGGCGGGGCGGGACGGGCTCGGGCAGTTGCTCCTGACGGACGTCTCGCGACTGCCGCTGCGTGCGGGGGCGCTGGACGCCGTCTTCGGCGCGGGCCTCATCTCGCATCTGCCGCGACCGGCGGAGAATCTGCGTGAGTTGGCACGGGTGGTGCGGCCCGGCGGGATCCTCGCGCTCTTCCACCCCATCGGGCGGGCGGCCCTCGCCGCGCGCCAGGGCCGGCAGATCACACCGGAGGACCTGCGTGCCGAGCCCCATCTGCGTCCGCTGCTGGCGGGTTCGGGCTGGCGCATGACCTCGTACGTCGACGAGGACGCGCGCTTCCTCGCGCTGGCGGTTCGGGAGGACTGAGGCACACGCGAGAGCCGGGGCGGACGGCTACGCCGCGACAGCGGCCGCGAAGGCGTCGGGGTTGTCGAACATGACGTTGTGGCCCGCGTCCGGCACCTCGACGACCCGAACGCCCGCGGCCACCAAGGCGGCCCCGCCCTGGAGTTCACCACTGAGCGCGCCCTGGAGGTACACGCGCTCGACGTCCAGTTCCTCCAGCATCCGTCGCATGGTGGGCTCCGTACCCCGGACGAGCCCGGTCGCGCTGCGGTGCAGGGCGAGGGGGTCGGCCAGGCGCATGGTGGCGGCCCACAGCGGGCCGACGTGCTCCAGCACCCGCGCGTGGCCGCCGCCGGACACATACGCACCCTCTTCGTAGGACGCGATTCCACTGCTTCCCGCCGTGGGCCTCGGGTGCGGATCGAGATTCCCCTCGGTGACGACCAGGCGCGAGACCAGGTCGCGCCGCCGGTGCGCGAGGACGATCGCCACGGCGCCGCCCATACTGTGCCCGACGATCTCCGCGCCCCTGACCTCCGCGGCGTCGAGCACCGCGGCCAGGGCGTCGGCATGGTCCTCCAGCGTGTAGCCGAAGTCGGCCGGCCGGTCGCTGATGCCGTGGCCCGGCAGGTCGACGAAGAGCGTGCGCCGTCCTGCCAGTTCGGGCCGGGAGGCGATGTGCGCGTGGTACACCGTCGAGGCCGAGCCGAGTCCGTGGACGTACACCCGCGCCGGCCCCTCTCCCGCGGCTTCCGTCCAGCGGATCTGACTGCCCTGCGCGTCGAACGGCGTCTGCTGCATGACGACCTCCTGTGTCCGGTGTCCGGCTCACTGATTGCTGATTGCTGACTGCCTCCTTCACGACAATACATCGGTCACGTAGTACTACGTCAACGATGTACCCCGCCACTGCGCGCGTAGGCCACAATGTGGGCATGCTGGAGCTCGCCATCCTCGGTTTCCTCTACGACGCCCCGCTGCACGGCTACGAGCTGCGCAAGCGCATCACCGCCTTGACCGGCCATGTCCGGCCCGTGGCCGAGAGCACCCTGTATCCGGCGATCAAGCGCTTGGAGAAGGCGGGACTGCTCGCCCGCGAGACGCAGCCGGGGTCGGCGGCGGCGCCGCGCCACGTCCTGAGCCTCACCGAGCAGGGGCGCCAGGAGCTGCGGCACAGGCTGCGCGAACCGGCCCGGTCGGACATCACCGACGAGAACCGCTGGTTCACCGTCCTCGCCTTCCTGCGCCACCTGGACGACCCTCAGGAGCAGACGGACGTCATGCGGCGCCGGCTGGACTTCCTGACGGAGCCGGCGAGCTTCTTCTACGAAGGCGAACGGCCCCTGCGGGCCGAGGAGTTGGACGACCCGTTCCGCAAGGGCATCCTCACCATCGCCCGGGCCACCAGCCGGGCCGAACTCGCCTGGCTGCGCGACACCATCAAGTCTCTGGAACCGGAGGGCTGTTGACCCGTTCCTCGGTGTGGGAAGCCCCGGCACTCCTCTGTCACCATGGCTTCAACTCCACGACACACAAGGTGAGTTGTCCGGTCGAGACGGCCGGTGGCGACCAGCAGGGGGACGGTGGCGCGCATGCTCGGCAGAGTCCGCAAGTCTTGGAGCACCTGGCGCAGGAGGACCGCTCGGCGCGAAGAGCGTCCCGTACAGGAGACCCGGCGGACGCAGGGTGCGGAGCGGCGTCCGCACAACCTCTTCGAGGCGGCCGCCGCCTACGTGGCGGCGTGCGTCGAGGACGACCAGGAGCGCATCGAGGAAGCCGCGGGCTGGGTGGAGCCGGGGGCACTCGTCTTCGGGGTGAACGAGTTGGCGTGCCGGGCGCTCATCGCGCTCGCACGGGAGCGGGACGAGTCGCCGCGGGTCGTCGCCCGGAGCCTCCTCGGCCTGCCGGCCGCCTGACCGTCCGCACACGTCGGCACACGTCGGCACACGTCGACGGCGGACGCGTCGCACCGCGCGAAGGCACCACGGAGCGCGAGGCACACAAAGTGCGCACGAGTCGTCGACATCGTGTCCACAGCCCGGACCCGCGACCGTGACGGCGGCTGATTTTCCTGGTCATCGCCCCTGTACGACATCGTCCGCGACTGACTAAGGTCACGCCGACGGAACGTAGCTCAGGGGAGGCTGGCATGGCCGGGACGGACGACGCTGTCGCCGCCAAGGACGACGACGCGCTGTACGTACTGACGGCGGTGCTGCTCACGCCCGCGAAGTTCCCCAGCGTGCTGGGTGACGACTACCCGGAGGCGTGCGCGGCCCTGGGCCTCGCACCGCTGGCCGACGGCTACGGCCTGGTGCTGGGGCAGGACGGCGAGGGCGCGCGCTGGACCGTGGTCGTCGACGACGTGTCGCTCGTCGCGGTCGCCATCGCGTCCTGGGACTGCGGCATGGAGTACGAGCTCTCGCCCGACGAGGACAGCATGGTCTGCGCGCTGCCGGGCTGGCCGCTGGCGCTCGCCGTGTCCGCACCGGGCGTTCCGGCGCCGCACGACCCCGCGTCCGACCCCGACGCCGAGGACCTGCCGCCCCTCACGCCGCCCGACACGGCGACGTGGGGCCCGGCCCAGCGGCGCCTGGGAGCGGACGAGATAGCGCTCCAGTGGGCCGTGTGGCGCGAGCAGCTCGACGACTCCCAGTTCGCCACGGATACGGCTGCCGACGCACCCACTGAGGCGGACGCGGTGGACGCGGCAGCCGAGGCGGCCGCGTCCGACGGTGCCGCGGACGCCGACGACGCGGCCGGCTCCGACGCGCCCGACTCCCACGAAGGCATCCAGCGCGTCCTGGCCGAAGTGCGTGCCTACGTGGACACGCCTCCGCCGCTGGGGCGGGTGCGGTCCGCGTTCGCCTCGGGCGACGCCCGCACGCTCCGCGCGGACGGGCCCGGATGGTCGATGGTGGCCCGGACCGACGACATCGCCTTCATCCTGCTGGACGAGGAGCCGGGCGAGGTGCTGCCGGTCGGCAGGGGGGCCGAGCTGCCGGGCCTCCTGGAAGCGCTCGACAAGATGGCCGTCCGCCCTGCCTGAACGACCCTTGCCACATAGGGCGTTGATGTCCCATGTGGCTCCAACCCATAGGTACGCGCGGTTTCCCGCCCCACGATGAGGCCTCTTCTCCCCGCCTGAAGGAGGCCGCTCCATGCGCACGCCCAGAACCGTTCCCCTGTTGGCCACCCTGCTGGTGGCCCTGGCCGCTTCTGGGCCACAGTCGGCCGGTGCGGCGGACGGGGCCGCACCGCCGTGCGCGCGTCAGGAGCACGCGCGCGTGCCGGGCGCCGCGTTCCAGCAGCGCGCCTGTCTGGACGACCTGACGACGTCGGGCCTCACCGGCACCCCGTACACGGACCTGGCCGACCAGGCCGGCCTCACGGCCAAGGGCACCCGGAACCCGTCCGGTGTGCCGGGCCTGCAGATCGACGGCTACTTCCGTGACGGCTCCCGCACGAACACCACCCACGGCTGGAACCACGACTCCCAGTTCGTGATCCGCCTTCCCGACCACTGGAACGGCGGCCTGGTGGTGACCGCGTCGCCGGGCAACCGGAAGCAGTACGCGACCGACACGGCGATCTCCGACCGGGTCCTCGCCCAGGGTTACGCGTACGCGGCCACGGACAAGGGCAACACGGGGCCGGACTTCTACCGCGACGGCACCCGCCCCGGGGACGCCGTCGCCGAGTGGAACACCCGCACCACCCAGCTCACCCGTGCCGCCCGGAAGGCGGTCGCCGCCCGCTACGGGAAGGCGCCACGGCACACGTACATGACGGGCATCTCCAATGCCGGGTACCTCACGCGCTGGCAGTTGGAGAACCATCCGGAGCTGTACGACGGCGGCGTCGACTGGGAGGGCGTCCTGTGGACGGCGGACGGCCCGAACCTGCTCACCTCCTTGCCGACGGCGGTGGCGCTCGGCCAGGGCCGGGCCGACGCCGACGCCATGTACGCGGCCGGTTTCGCCCGTGGCTCGGAGTTCCTGTGGCCGTACCACCAGAAGGCGTACTGGGGTCTCACGCAGAAGGTGTACCGCGCCGAGTTCGACCCGGCGTACGACCGGAACTGTCCCGGTACGTCGGCCGGTTCGACGGTCGACGAGATGCTCGCCCCGTGCGCGTCGGACGCGGCCTACGACTACGCCGCCCGCCCCGCGTCGGTGCACCGGGCCGTCGAGCGCGTGGCCCTGACCGGGCGGATCGGCAGGCCGCTGCTCACGCTCCAGGGCGATCTGGACACCCTGCTGCCCATCGCGGCGGACGCGGACGTGTACGCACGCATGACTGCCGCCCAGGGGCGCGGCGGCCTGCACCGGACGTACACGGTCCAGGACGGCACGCACACCGACGGCCTGTACGACACCTATCCGGACCGGCTGCGGCCGATCCTGCCGTGCTACCGGGACGCCTTCGGGGTGCTCACCCGCTGGGTCGAGGACGGCACGCGACCGCCCGCGGACCACACCGTCGAGCGGCCCGCGGGCGGTGACGTGATCAACTCCTGCTCGGTCAGGACGTCCTAGGCCCCGTGCACACCGACGGCGCCTGCCCGGCCGCCCGTGTCGCCCGTGTCGCCCGTGTCGCCCGTGTCGCCCGTGTCGCCCGCGCTAGCGTCCCAGTTCCTTGCGGGTGACGCGGCGGAGCCTGCGCCGCTGCGAGGGGTCGAGCATCAGGTACGCCGCGGTGGGCGCGCCCAGCACGATGAGCAGGGCCGCCCACCAGGGCAGCCAGATCAGCAGGATGAGTCCGGCCGCCACGCCTCCCGCGGCGATCTTCGCGTTCCTCGACATGTGTGTGGCCTCCTTCGGGGCGGCTCGCCCTCGGCTGTGTGGGGCGGGCCCGCCTCTTTAGTGGGAAACGGGCCCGCGGGGTCCACGGTTCCTGCGCGCGACCCTGATAAGACCCTGATCCCGTGCCCAAGACCCTGATCCCGCGCCCTCGAGATACCTCTGGTGCGGAGTACCACCACCGGCGGGCGCCTCAGATGTCGGCCCGCAGGGGCTCTCCCACTTCATACATGTGCCGCAGCGCCTGGCGGTAGGAGTCGACGAGCCCGGTCTCCGTGAAGGGGATGCCCAGGGTGCGGCAGTGCTCCTTCACCATGGGCTGCGCGAGCCGCAGGTGCGGGCGGGGCATGCTCGGGAAGAGGTGGTGCTCGATCTGGTAGTTGAGGCCGCCGAGGAACCAGTCGGTCAGGGCGCCGCCCTTGATGTTGCGCGAGGTGAGGACCTGGCGGCGCAGGTGGCCCCACTTCTCGCCGTCCGGGTCGGGCATCTCCATGCCCTTGTGGTTGGGGGCGAACGCCATCCCGAGGTGCAGTCCGAACAGGGCCTGGTGGATCGCGGCGAAGGCGAGGGCGTGCCCCAGCGGCATGGTGGTCAGGAGCAGGGCGAGGTAGCCGACGACGTGGGCGACGAGGAAGGCGGCCTCCACGGCGCGCTCGCGCCCCGACTGGCGCCGCAGGTCCCGGAACCCGGACACCTTCAGGGCGAGGCCCTCCAGCAGGGTGAGCGGGAAGAAGAGCCAGGCCTGGTGGCGGGTGAGCCAGCCGCGGAAGCCGGAGCGGGTGGCGGCCTGCTTGCTGGTGAAGACCAGGACGTCGGCGGCGACGTCGGGGTCCTTCTCGATGTGGTTCGGGTTGGCGTGGTGACGGTTGTGCTTGTCGTTCCACCACGCGTAACTCATGCCCAGCAGCAGGTTTCCGTGGATCAGTCCGATCAGCCGGCTGGTGGCGCGGTCGGCGGTGATCTGGGCGTGGCCCGCGTCGTGGCCGATGAACGCCGTGCGCGCGCACAGGACCGCCAGGACGGGGGCGAGGGCGAGCACCCACCACGAGCCGCCGATGAGGGCCATGCCGGTGACGACGCCGGCCAGGGCGAGGGCGTTGACGGCGATGGTGCGGGCGTACCAGCCGTTTCGGCGGTCGAGCAGCCCCTGCCCCTTGACGGCCTTCAGGAGCGGGGTGAACTCGCTGCCCGTCTCGGGCGGGGACGGCCGTGCGGCGGCGTCTGCGGTGCGGTCCGGGGCGGCTCCGACGGCCAAGGACATGACGGTTCTCCGGTCTGTGGTGGGCGGGAGCGAAGCGACGGGCTACGCGTCGCCCGACCTCAAAGAACGTATGGATCAGGGACCTTGGCGGACCATGGCGCCACCACCCGACTACGGAAGGGGGCTCCCCCGCTCCGGGTGGGGGGTTAGCTACACCCTTAGGGGTGGGGTGATTCGGATCACGACTTGAAGGAGTCCGTCCGGCAGGTCGGGCGGTGTACTCTCGGCGCCTCCAGGGCGAGTAGTCAAGTTTGATGAATACGAGGAAGCTGCCATCTCCGAGCACACGCATCCCGCACCCACCCCGTCAGAGACGTCCGAACTCGCACGGTGCTGCGCCGTGTTCACACCCGGCGACCCGGCCCGCACCTCGACCGTCACCTTCTGGCGCCCCGAAGGCGGCGAACCGCCTCTCCTCCAGGCGGGCGCCCGCGTCGACCTGGCGCTGGCCCTGCCCGGCGAGGACGGTGTCGAGCTCGTGACCGTCCCGGCGGTCGCCGTGCCGGTGCGTGCGGCGTTGCCGGTGCTCACGCGCGCGCGGGCCGCCGCGCACGCCGACCCGACGACGGCCTTCTGGGGCGCCGCCGCGCTGCTCGCGCTCCAACTCGCCGCGCGCGGGCTGCTGCTGCCCGGCGTGAGCGGCCAGGACCACGACGCGTGGCGGGCGGGACCGCTGCGCGCCGAGGACCTGGAGCGGGTGCGCGAGCTGGCCGCCGCGATGCCGCCCGAGGCGCACGCCGCACCCCTGGAGGGGCACACACCGCTGCGGCTGCACGCGCCCGAGCCACTGCTGCGCGCCTTCCTCGACGCCGTGGCCGACACCCTGCCGCGCTCCCCCGCCGCCGCGCTCGCCACGGGCACCCCGGCGTTCGCGGCCCGGGCTCCGCAGCGCGTGCCCGAGCTGCGTCCGTGGGCGGGTGACGTCGCGGCGGGGCACGACGCAGGCGTCCGCGTCTCGCTGCGCGTGGAGGTGCCCGGTCTTGCCCAGGCCACCGAAGACGAGACCCGGCTGCCGTTCCGCGCCGTCCTGCAGATGCACAGCGTCAGCGATCCCGCCCTGGTCGCGGACGCGGCGGAGGTGTGGGCGGGCGCGGGCGACCCGGGCGACGCGGCCCGGGCCTTCGGCGCCCGTGCCCGCATGGACGCCCTCCTCGCGCTGCGGCGGGCGGCGCGCGCGTGGGCGCCGCTGACGCCCCTGCTCTCGGCGAGCGTCCCGGACGCCATCGAGCTGGCGGACGAGGAGGTCACCGAGCTGCTCGGGGAGGGCGCGCGGCTGCTGTCCGCGGCCGGCGTCGAGGTGCACTGGCCCAGGGAGCTGGCCCGCAAGCTGACGGCCCGCGCGGTGATCGGACCGCCGGAGGACGAGGGGCCCGACCGGGCCTCGTCGGACGCGCCGTCGTTCCTGTCGGCCGACGCACTGCTGGCGTTCGACTGGTCGTTCGCCCTCGGTGACCAGGAGTTGAGCCGCGCGGAGCTGGACCGGCTCGCCGAGTCGAACCGGCCGGTGGTGCGGCTGCGCGACCAGTGGGTGCTCGTCGATCCCGGCGAGGCCCGGCGCGCCCGCGCCCACCAGGACCGCAAGCTCACCCCGGTCGACGCGCTCAGCGCCGTTCTGACGGGCTCCACGGAGGTCGACGGCCGCCAGGTCGAGGTCCGTCCCAGTGGCTGGCTGACGGGGCTGCGGGACCGCCTCGCGGACCCGGAGGGCATGGAGCCGGTCGGCCAGCCGGCCGCACTCGCCGCCGAACTGCGCGACTACCAGCTGCGGGGCCTGAACTGGCTGGCCCGGATGACGTCCCTCGGACTGGGCGCCTGCCTCGCCGACGACATGGGCCTCGGCAAGACGATCACGCTGATCTCGCTCCACCTGCACCGGCAGACCGCACCGGAGACCGCGGGGCCCACCCTCGTGGTCTGCCCGACGTCGCTGATGGGCAACTGGCAGCGCGAGATCGAGAAGTTCGCCCCGGGCACCCCGGTGCGCCGCTTCCACGGCGGACGCCGCTCCCTGGTCGACCTGGCCGACGGGGAGTTCGTCCTCACCACGTACGGCACGATGCGCCTGGACGCGGCCCAACTGGCAGCCGTCGCCTGGGGTCTGGTGGTCACCGACGAGGCGCAGCACGTGAAGAACCCGTACTCGGCGACGGCCAGGGAACTGCGCACCATCGGCGCCCGCGCGCGCGTGGCGCTCACCGGCACCCCGGTGGAGAACAACCTGTCCGAGCTGTGGGCGATCCTCGACTGGACCACGCCCGGCCTGCTGGGCCGGCTCGGCACGTTCCGGACGCGCTACGCCCAGGCCGTGGAGGGCGGCAAGGACCCGGCCGCGGCGGACCGGCTGGCACGGCTCGTGAAGCCCTTCCTGCTGCGGCGCCGCAAGTCGGACCCCGGGATCGCACCCGAACTGCCGCCCAAGACCGAGACCGACCGGGCGGTGTCGCTCACCAAGGAGCAGACCGGCCTCTACGAAGCCGTGGTGCGCGAGACGCTGGCGGAGATCTCCGGAGCGGACGGTTTCGAGCGGCGAGGCCTCATCGTCAAGCTGCTCACGGCCCTCAAGCAGATCTGCAACCACCCCGCGCAGTACCTCAAGGAGGACAAGCCGCGCATCGGCGGCCGCTCGGGAAAGCTGGAGCTGCTCGACGAGCTCCTGGACACCATCCTGGCCGAGGACGCGAGCGTGCTGGTCTTCACCCAGTACGTGCAGATGGCCCGCCTGGTGGAGCGGCACCTGGCGGCCCGGGGCGTACCCACGCAGTTCCTGCACGGAGGGACCCCGGTGGCGGAGCGCGAGGCCATGGTGCAGCGGTTCCAGGACGGTGCGGTGCCGGTCTTCCTGCTCTCCCTGAAGGCGGCGGGCACCGGTCTCAACCTCACGCGCGCGGAGCACGTCGTCCACTACGACCGCTGGTGGAACCCGGCGGTCGAGGCGCAGGCCACCGACCGCGCGTACCGGATCGGGCAGACCCGGCCCGTGCAGGTGCACCGGCTGATCGCGGAGGGCACGATCGAGGACCGCATCGCGGAGATGCTGGTCCGCAAGCGGGAACTGGCGGACGCCGTCCTCGGGGCGGGCGAGGCGGCCCTGACGGAACTGAGCGATGCCGATCTGGCCGATCTGGTCGAGCTGCGAGGGGGCGCCCGATGAGTGACCTGTACGACGAGCACGAGGCGCCCTTCGAGGGCGACGACGCGCAGGAACGCACGTTCGCCGCGCTGCCGCCCGCCCAGGGCCGGGGCTTCGCCCGGACCTGGTGGGGCCAGGCCTGGCTGAAGGCGCTGGAGGACACGGCGCTCGATCTGGCGCAGCTCAAGGCGGGCCGCAGGCTGGCCCGGTCCGGGGCGGTCGGCGCGGTGTCGGTGCGGCCCGGCCGGATCACCGCGGTGGTTCAGGACCGGGGCGGCGTCCAGCACCGTTCCGACGTGCTGCTGCAGCGGCTCGACGAGGACGACTGGGACCGCTTCCTCGGCATGGCCGCCGAGCGGGCCGGCCACATCGCGGCGCTCCTGGACCGGGACATGCCCCCGCACCTGGTGGAGGACGCGGCGGCGGCCGGGGTGGAACTCCTGCCGGGCATCGGTGACCTGGAACCGTCGTGCGACTGCGACGCCTGGGACCACTGCGCACACACGGCGGCCCTGAGCTATCAGCTGGCCCGTCTCCTGGACCAGGACCCGTTCGTGCTGCTCCTGCTGCGCGGGCGCGGCGAGCGGGCTCTCCTGGACGAGCTGCAGGTACGCAGCGCCGCCCGTGCCGAACCGGCCGCGCCGTCCCGGACGGCCGAGGGCATGGACGCGGCGGAGGCGTACGCGTCCGCGGTCGTGCTGCCCCCGCTGCCGGCTCCTCCCGGGCCGCCGGCGGAGCCCGGGGAGCCGCCGTCGCTGGACACGGAGAAGCCCGCGCCCGCGGGGACCGACGTGGCCGCCCTGGGCTTCCTCGGGGCGCAGGCGGCCGCCGAGGCCCACCGGCTCCTCACGGACGCGCTCGCCCCGGGCCACGAACAGCGCTCTCCCTGGCCGGAGTTGACCACCTCGCAGGACGCCGCCCGGCTGGCCGCGGCGGCACCGGACCGGAAGGTCGCGGCACGGCTCGCCCAGGGCTCGGGCCGGGACCGGGAGGGCCTGGCCCTGGCCGCGCGCGCCTGGGAGCACGGGGGCGTCGCCGCGCTCCGCGTCCTGGAGGAGGAGTGGATCCCGGACGCGGAATCCGCCGCACGCGCGCGTGCGGCGCTGGAGGCGGCCTGGGACGCGGACGAGCGGCCCGCCCTCAGGGCCACCCGCGGCCGCTGGACCGCCCCGGGCACGGACGCCCAGCTGCGCCTGGGCCGCGACGGGCGCTGGTGGCCCTACCGCAAGGAGCGGGGCCGCTGGGCGCCGGCGGGCCCCGCTGCGTCGGATCCCGCGTCAGCGCTGGCCACAGCGTTGGGAACGGGCGAGGAGTAGCGGCGCGAAGGTGCCCGCCGCACGACCGGCATGGAGTAGTCCGACGGGACGAACGGCGCGCGGCGGGTGATCGTGGGTGAACCTCCCTTCATCAAGGGAGGCACCTTCAGCCGGGGGGCGACCAGAAGGCGCAGGCTCATGGCGACTTTGTGCAGACCCGCTGTCTCCGTTCCGGAACATGTCATCACCATGGAGGAGACTCTCGCTCTCGCACGTTCCCGACATGCCGACCACCCCCAACTCCCGCTGGCACTGCGCCTGATCGAGAACACGGGGGTGCGCACCCGGCACCTCGTGCAGCCGATCGAGGAGACGCTGAAGCACCCGGGGTTCGACGAACGCAACGCGCTCTACGCGGCGGAGGCGAAGGCCCGGGTGCCGGCCGTGGTGCGGCGCGCGCTCGACGACGCGGAGCTCCGCACCCAGGACATCGACGTGATCATCTACGTGTCGTGCACGGGCTTCATGATGCCGTCGCTGACGGCCTGGCTGATCAACGAGATGGACTTCTCCAGCGACACCCGGCAGATACCGATAGCCCAGCTGGGCTGCGCCGCGGGCGGGGCCGCGGTGAACCGGGCGCACGACTTCTGCACCGCCTACCCCGAGGCGAACGCACTGATCGTGGCCTGCGAGTTCTGCTCGCTGTGCTACCAGCCGACCGATCTGGGGATCGGCTCGCTGCTGTCGAACGGCCTCTTCGGGGACGGCGTCGCCGCCGCCGTGGTGCGCGGCCGGGGCGGCACGGGCATCGCGCTGGAGCGCAACGGCTCGTACCTCATCCCGAAGACCGAGGACTGGATCGCGTACGACGTCCGCCCCACGGGATTCCACTTCATGCTGGACAAGCGGGTGCCGACCACCATGGAACCCCTCGCGCCTGCGCTCAAGGAACTGGCGGGTCAGCACGGCTGGAACGCGTCGGAGCTGGACTTCTACATCATCCACGCGGGCGGCCCGCGCATCCTGGACGACCTCAGCAAGTTCCTCCAAGTCCCGCCGGACGCCTTCCGGTTCAGCCGGGCGACGCTCACGGAGTACGGGAACATCGCGAGCGCCGTCGTCCTCGACGCACTGCGCCGGCTCTTCGACGAGGGCGGCGCGCCGCACACGGCGCGGGGCCTGCTCGCCGGTTTCGGCCCCGGCATCACGGCCGAGATGTCCCTGGGCCGCTGGCACTGCCCCGACGACGCCCCGGAGCTCGCGGAGGCCGCCGTATGACGGAGGACACCACCACCCGGCCGCCGGTCCGCCCCTGGCCCGCCCTGGACCTCCACGGCGTCGACTTCGACCCGGTCCTGTCCCGGCTGATGGCCGAGGGCCCGGTGACCCGGATCCAGCTGCCCAACGGGGAGGGCTGGGCGTGGCTGGTGACGCGCTACGACGACGTGCGCACCGTCACGAACGACTCGCGGTTCAGCCGGGAGGCCGTCGTCGGCCGTCAGGTCACGCGGCTGGCCCCGCACTTCATCCCGCAGGCGGGCGCCGTAGGGTTCGCGGACCCGCCCGACCACACGCGGCTGCGCCGCGCGGTCACCGCGGCGTTCACGGCGCGCGGCGTCGAGCGGCTGCGCACGCGCGCGCAGGGGATGCTCGACGAGCTGGTGACCGGTGTGCTGCACGACGGCCCGCCGGCCGACCTCACGGAGCGCCTCCTCGCGCCCTTCCCCATCGCGGTGATCTGCGAGCTGATGGGAGTGCCCGCGGCCGACCGGCAGCTGATGCACACCTGGACGCAGCTGATCCTGTCGTCGGCGCACGGCGCGGAGATCAGCGAACGCGCCAAGAACGAGATGTCGGCCTACTTCGCGCGCCTGATCCGCGCGCGGGACGACGGCACCGGTGAGGACGTCACCTCCTTGTTGGGCACGGCGGTCGGCGCGGGTGAGCTGACGGAGGACGAGGCGGTCGGTCTCGCGGTCCTGGTCCAGATCGGCGGCGAGGCCGTCACCAACAACTGCGGGAACATGGTGTACATCCTGCTGACCCGCCCGGACCTCGTGCGGCGGCTGCGCGCCGAGCCGGACCTGCGCCCGCAGGCCATCGACGAACTGCTGCGCTACATCCCGCACCGCAGCGCCGTCGGACTGTCCCGCATCGCCCTGGAGGACGTCGACGTCGCGGGCGTGCGCATCAGTGAGGGCGACCCGGTCTACGTGTCCTATCTGGCGGCCAACCGCGACCCCGACGTGTTCCCGGATCCCGACCGCATCGACTTCGACCGGACGCCGAACCCGCACGTCTCCTTCGGTTTCGGCCCGCACTACTGCGTCGGCGGCATGCTGGCGCGGCTGGAGTCGGAGCTCCTGGTGGACGCGTTGCTCGACCGGTTCCCCGGGCTGCGTCTGGCCGTTCCGGCCGAGGAGGTGCCGTTCCGCAAGGGCGCGTTGATCCGTGGGCCGGAGGGTCTGCCGGTGACGTGGTCGGCGGCGGGATGACCGCGCTGACGCCGACCGAGGGTCTGCTGGTGCCGCCGGGGCACGGCCGTACGGTGCAGACGGCGGCCCAACAGGTCACCTTCAAGGTCACCGGCGACCATTCGCGCATCGCGTCCAGCTTCGAGGTCGTGGTGCCGCCGGGGTTCGACGTCGGCGCCCATGTGCACACCCGGAGCGAGGAGTTGTTCTACGTCCTCGAAGGCGAGCTGGACGTCCTCGCCTTCGAGCCGCGGGTGCGGACGCCCGACAACTGGCAGCGCTGGCGGTCCCCTTCGGGCAACGAGGTGGTGCGGGCCGGCCCGGGAACCGTGATCGTCGTGCCGCCCGGCTGCCCGCACGCCTTCGCCAACCCGACGGGCGCCCCGGCCAAGATGTTCTTCCAGGCCTCGCCCCCGCCGGACCACGAGCGCTACTTCGACGAACTCCTCGACATCCTCGCGACGGACGGGCCGCCGGACCACGCGGCCATCGAGGAGCTGCGGGCCCGCTACGACATCGAGCAGCTGACCCCGCTGCGGCACGGCCACCCCTAGGGGGCGTGCGAGCTCGGAGCCCAGGGGATCCGGGTGGTGACCCTGAGGACGGGCGGGATCCCGGAGAGCCTTCCCCGGACTTCGAAGGCCGCAAGGAGCTCACCGGGATGCTCACGGAGCCGACGCTTCTCGGCCGCGCGGCGACGCTCGCCGAGGTGGGCGACGTCGCCGCGTTCGTGGCCTCGGACCAGGCCCGCACGATGACGTCCGCGACGGTGAACGTCTCGTGCGGGGCCCTGGTCGACTGCTGAGGCCCACGGCTAGCGGATCGGCATGCCCGAGAGGGTGCGGGCGATGACCAGTCGCTGGATCTCGCTCGTGCCCTCGAAGATCGTGTAGATCGCCGCGTCGCGGTGCATGCGCTCCACGGGGTACTCCCGCGTGTAGCCGTTGCCGCCCAGGATCTGGATCGCCTGGGCGGTGACCTTCTTGGCGGTCTCGCTCGCGAACAGCTTGGACATGGAGCCCTCGGCGTTCTCGAACTTCTTGCCGGTGGTCGCCATCCAGGAGGCGCGCCACACCAGGAGGCGGGCGGCGTCGATCTGGGTGCGCATGTCGGCCAGCTGGAAGGCCACGCCCTGGTTGTCGATGATCGGGCGGCCGAACTGCTCGCGCGTCTTCGCGTACTCCAGGGCCTCCTCGTACGCGGCGCGGGCCGTGCCCACCGCCATCGCGCCGACGGCCGGGCGGGACGCCTCGAAGGTCGCCATGGCGGCGTTCTTCACGCGCTCGCCGCCCTTGGCGGCCTTCTCACGCGCGCGGGCGATGCGCTCGTCGAGCTTGTCCTTGCCGCCGAGCAGGCAGGAGCCGGGCACCCGCACGTCCTCGAGGACGACCTCGGCGGTGTGCGAGGCGCGGATGCCGTGCTTCTTGAACTTCTGGCCCTGGGACAGGCCCGGGGTGCTCGGCGGCACGATGAAGGAGGCGTGGCCCTTGGAGCCGAGCTCGGGGTCCACGGAAGCGACCACCACGTGGACGTTGGCGATGCCGCCGTTCGTCGCCCAGGTCTTGGTGCCGTTCAGGACCCACTCGTCCTTGGCCTCGTCGTAGACGGCACGCGTGCGCATGGCGGCGACGTCGGATCCCGCGTCCGGCTCCGAGGAGCAGAAAGCGGCCACCTTCACGTCGTTCACGTCGCCGTACATCTGCGGGATCCAGGTGCCGATCTGCTCCTCGGTCCCGTTGGCGAGGACGCCGACCGCGGCCAGACCGGTGCCGACGATCGACAGCGCGATGCCCGCGTCACCCCAGAAGAGCTCCTCCATGGCCATGGGAATGCCGAGACCGGAAGGGTCGAAGAACTGCTGCGCATAGAAGTCGAGGGAGTAGATTCCGAGCTTGGCGGCCTCCTGGATGACCGGCCACGGGGTCTCCTCGCGCTCGTCCCACTCGGCGGCCGCGGGGCGGATCACATCGGCGGCGAAGCCGTGAAGCCAGTCACGGACTTCCTTCTGCTCGTCGTTGAGATCCATCGTGAACTCGGCCATGACCCCTCCAGGGCTGCGTACACTGCATATGTTACTTGCGGTAACGAGAGTCTGTTACTGGTCAGTAGCCTCTGTCAACCTCCGAGTACGCGTTCGATACCGCACAGCCGTCGGGTGTTACCTTTCGCGTGCGTCAAGCCATCGCACGGGCGGGGAGATCCTCATGGAGACCACACAGCGGACCGATCAGCGCGCGGAGCAGCAGTCCGCCGCCGAGCGCCGACGACGTGAGCTGCTCGAGGCGGCCGACCGCGTGGTGCTCCGGGACGGCCCGGGCGCCTCGATGAACGCCATCGCGGCCGAGGCCGGCATCACCAAGCCGATCCTCTACCGGCACTTCGGCGACAAGGGCGGACTGTACGCGGCCCTCGCCACCCGCCACACGGACGCCCTGCTCGCCTCCCTGCGCGCCGCGCTCGACGCCCCGGCGGAGCGCCGCGAGCGGGTCGAGGCCACGCTGGACACCTACCTCGCGGCGATCGAGGCCAGGCCGCAGGTCTACCGGTTCCTGATGCATCCGGCGGAGGGCTCGCCCGGCGACTCCGGGTTCGACGTCGGCCGCCACTCGGCCCCGCTGCTGCGGCGGATGGGCGAGGAACTGGCCGAGGTCATCGAGGAGCGCGTCGACCTCGGCCCCGGGAGCCAGCAGCTCGCACGGGTGTGGGGCCACGGGATCGTCGGTATGATGCACGCCGCGGGCGACTGGTGGCTCGGGGAACGGCCCTGCACCCGTCCCGAGTTGGTGCGGGGTCTCGCCGACCTGCTGTGGGGGCGTCTCGCCGCCGCGGGCGACAAGGTGGGCGGCCCCGGCTTCTGAGGGACCCCCTCCGCCGCCCCTACCGGCCCCAGGGCGCCCGCGCCGCCTGGCGCAGCACCCGCCGACGCCGCCACCCCGTGACCCGGTCCGTGTACGTGCGGCCCTCCAGGTGGTCGCACTCGTGCTGCAGGCAGCGCGCGAACCAGCCCGTGCCGTGGATCGTCACCGGGTCGCCGTGCACGTCCTGGCCCTCCACGCGCGCGTGGTCGAAGCGCGGCGTGCCCGCCTCCAGCCCTGGCAGCGACAAGCAGCCCTCGGGCCCACGGATCACGACGCCGTCCGCCTCGACCAGCCGCGGGTTCACGACGTGGCCCACGTGCCGGACGTCCTCGTCGTCCTCGCAGTCGTAGACGAAGACCCGCAGGGACTCCCCGACCTGGTTCGCGGCGAGACCGACGCCCTGGGCCGCGTACATCGTCGCGAACATGTCCTCCACGAGGCGCGCGAGCGACGGACCGAAGTCCGTGACCTGCGCACAGGGTTGGTGCAGCACGGCTTCGCCGAGCAGGGTCAGGGGTCGTACGCGCCCTGAGGCGCCCGGGATCGAGCCGTGTCGCATGGCCGTAAGGGTACGGTCCGTACAGTGCCCCGATCCGCTGGTGGTGCCGCAGTTCGGGCTTGTCAGAGGATCTCGATAGGCTGAGGCCGGAAAGCGATGCCGGGGGCAGGCGCGGCGCCGTACGCAAGGAGGACCCAAGAAGATGTCAGGCAACTCGGAGTCGATGACTCCGCGGGCCAAGCTGGCCGTCACGGCCGGCAAGGCCGCGGCCGCGGTGTCGCGGGCGGCGGGCCGCGGCAGCGGGTCGGTGATCGGCGGCAAGGTCGCGCTCAAGCTCGACCCCGAGCTGCTCGGACGGCTCGCCCAGCACCTGGACGTCGTGCTCGTCTCGGCGACGAACGGCAAGACGACGACCACGCGGCTGATCGCCGAGGCCCTGCGCGCCAGCGGCCCCGTCGTGTCGAACGCGCTGGGCGCGAACATGCCCGCCGGAATCACCTCCGCCCTCGCGGGCGGCTCGGACTCCCGGTTCGGTGTCATCGAGGTCGACGAGAAGTACCTCGCGGGCGTCGCCCGTGACACGTCCCCCAAGGCGATCGCGCTGCTCAACCTCTCGCGCGACCAGCTCGACCGCGCCGCCGAGACCCGCATGCTCGCGGAGAAGTGGCGCGAGGGCCTCGCCGGCTCGAAGGCCATCGTGATCGCGAACGCGGACGACCCGCTGGTGGTGTGGGCGGCCTCCTCCTCGCCGAACGTGGTGTGGGTCGCCGCCGGCCAGGAGTGGAAGGACGACGCCTGGTCCTGCCCGGCGTGCGGCGGCGTGATGCAGCGCCCCGGCGACGACTGGTTCTGCGGCGAGTGCGGCTTCCGCCGCCCGACCGCGAGCTGGGCGCTGCAGGGCGACTACGTGCTCGACCCGCACGGCGCCGCCTGGCCGATCCACCTCCAGCTCCCGGGCCGTGCCAACAAGGCGAACGCGGCGACCTCCGCCGCCGTCGCCGCCTGCTTCGGCGTGCCGCCGCAGGTCGCCCTGGAGCGCATGTACCAGGTGCAGGCGGTGGCCGGCCGTTACGACGTCGTGCAGTTCCTGAACCGGGACGTGCGGCTGCTGCTCGCGAAGAACCCGGCGGGCTGGCTCGAAACGTTCACTCTGATCGACCCGCCGCCGACGCCGGTGATCCTTTCGGTGAACGCGCGGGGTGCCGACGGCACCGACACCTCCTGGCTGTGGGACGTCGACTACACCCGGCTCGCCGGGCACCCGATCTGCGTGATCGGCGACCGCAAGCTCGACCTCGCGGTACGGCTGGAGGTCGCGGGCCTGGAGTTCCGCGTCTGCGAGTCGATCGACGAGGCGGTGCAGGTCTCCCCGCCCGGGCGGATCGAGCTGATCGCCAACTACACGGCCTTCCAGGACGTCCGCCGCCGCGTGGGCAACTGACCCGATCCAGACGAGAACGAGCTAAGGATCATGAGCATGAGTGACAGCAGCCTGCGTCTGGTGTGGGTCTACCCCGACCTGCTGAGCACCTACGGCGACCAGGGCAACGCTCTGGTGGTGGAGCGCCGTGCCCGCCAGCGCCGCCTCCAGGTCGAGCGCTACGACGTGCGCAGCGACCAGCCGGTGCCCACGTCCGGCGACATCTACCTGATCGGCGGCGGCGAGGACCGGCCCCAGCGGCTCGCGGCGGAGCGGCTGCGCCGGGACGGCGGCCTGCAGCGCGCCGTCGGCAACGGCGCGATCGTGTTCTCCGTGTGCGCCGGGTACCAGATCCTCGGCCACGAGTTCATCAACGACCTCGGCGAGCGCGAGCCCGGCCTCGGGCTGCTCGACGTGGTCTCCACACGCGGCGAGGGCGAGCGGTGCGTCGGTGACGTACTGGCCGACATCGACCCGCAGTTGGGGCTGCCGCCGCTGACCGGGTTCGAGAACCACCAGGGCGTCACGCACCTGGGCCCGTCGGCCCGCCCGTTCGCCCGCACCCGACTCGGCAAGGGCAACGGGACGGGGGACGGCACCGAAGGCGCCTTCAACGACACGGTGTTCGGCACGTACATGCACGGGCCCGTGCTGGCGCGCAACCCGCTGATCGCCGACCTGCTGCTGAAGCTGGCGCTCGACGTGAACGCGATGCCGCCGGTGGACGACCGGTGGTACGAGGCGCTGCGCAACGAGCGGATTGCTGCTGCTACGGCGCAGCCCGCCTGAGGTCCCCCTTCGGGGCGCTCCCGCGCCCATATGAGCGGGAGTGTCCAGCTGGCGGACGGCCCTTACGGGAGGGCCCCTGTGCGCCGATAGGGTACGGGGGATCCAGCCGGACGACGTGGTCCGGTCATCGGCCCACGTTTGCAAAGGTATTCCGGGCTTATGCGTATTGGTGTCCTCACCTCCGGCGGCGACTGTCCCGGTCTCAATGCCGTGATCCGTTCAGTCGTGCACCGTGCAGTCGTCGACCACGGCGACGAGGTCATCGGCTTCCACGACGGGTGGAAGGGCCTGCTCGAGTGCGACTACCGCAAGCTGGACCTGGACGCGGTGAGCGGCATCCTCGCCCGCGGCGGAACCATCCTCGGCTCCTCGCGCGTGCAGCCCGCACATCTCCGGGACGGTGTCGAGCGGGCCAGGGGGCACGTCGCCGATCTCGGTCTCGACGCGATCATCCCGATCGGCGGTGAGGGCACGCTCAAGGCGGCCCGTCTGCTGTCCGACAACGGGCTGCCGATCGTCGGCGTCCCGAAGACGATCGACAACGACATCGCCGTCACGGACGTGACGTTCGGCTTCGACACCGCCGTGGGCGTGGCGACCGAGGCCCTCGACCGGCTGAAGACCACCGCCGAGTCCCACCAGCGCGTCCTGATCGTCGAGGTCATGGGCCGGCACACCGGCTGGATCGCGCTGCACTCGGGCATGGCCGCGGGTGCGCACGCCATCGTCGTCCCTGAGCGTCCCTTCGCCATCGAGGAGCTGGCCGCGAAGGTCGGCGAGCGGTTCGCGGCGGGCAAGAAGTTCGCGATCGTCGTCGCCGCCGAGGGCGCCAAGCCCCTTGCCGGGTCGATGGAGTTCGACGAGGGCGGCAAGGACGTCTACGGCCACGAGCGGTTCGCCGGGATCGCGCGGCAGCTCTCCATCGAGCTGGAGCAGCGGCTCGGCAAGGAGGCCCGGCCGGTGATCCTGGGTCACGTGCAGCGCGGCGGGACGCCGACGGCGTACGACCGGGTGCTCGCGACGCGGTTCGGCTGGCACGCCGTGGAGGCCGTGCACCGCGGCGAGTTCGGCCGGATGACGGCGCTGCGCGGCACCGACATCGTGATGGTGTCGCTCGCCGAGGCCGTCGAGACCCTGAAGACGGTGCCCGAGGAGCGGTACGCCGAAGCGGAGTGCGTGCTCTGACCCTCGGCACGCGTCCGACCCTCAGCACGCGTCTGACTCTCGTCACGCGGTGGAGCCCCACCACTTTTTAGTTTCTCTTTGTGGAGAACTGCCCCCGGCCGAAAGCGCGGCCGGGGGCAGTTCTACTCTGGTGGCGCACAATCCGTACGAAACGAGCAACAGGAGCCGGCGGATGGATCACAGCGGGCACGGCATGAACATGGATCTGCCGCCGTTCACGCTGGGGCGTGGCCTGGGCTGGTCGGCCGACCCCTTCTTCCTTGTCGGCTGCCTCCTCGCGCTGGCCCTGTACGGATGGGGTGTCGTGCGGCTCGCGCGGCGCGGTGACGCGTGGCCGGTGGCCCGGACGATCTCGTTCGTCGTGGGCGTGCTCAGCATCGGCCTGGTGATGTGCACCAAGCTGAACGACTACGGAATGGTCATGTTCAGCGTGCACATGGTGCAGCACATGATCATCAGCATGCTGTCGCCGATCC
Organism: Streptomyces longispororuber; assembly: GCF_024448165.1. Classification (GTDB taxonomy): domain Bacteria; phylum Actinomycetota; class Actinomycetes; order Streptomycetales; family Streptomycetaceae; genus Streptomyces; species Streptomyces longispororuber_A. The sequence goes on along the minus strand of NZ_JAMOLN010000033.1, from coordinate 34,549 downwards.
TGCTGCTCATGGGCGCGCCCATCACGCTGGCGCTGCGCGCGTTGCCGGTGTCGGCGCAGCGGGGCCGCAAGGGGCCGCGCGAGCTGCTCCTGATGCTGCTGCACAGCCGCTACATGCGGATCATCACGCACCCGGCGTTCACGATCCCGCTGTTCATCGCGAGCCTGTACGCGCTGTACTTCACGCCGCTGTTCGACTTCCTCATGGGATCGAAGGTCGGGCACATCGGGATGATGGTGCACTTCCTGGCCGTGGGTCTGGTGTTCTTCTGGCCCATCATGGGCGTCGACCCGGGTCCGCACCGCCCCGGCTACGTGATGCGCATGCTGGAGCTGTTCGCGGGCATGCCGTTCCACGCGTTCTTCGGCATCGCCCTGATGATGGCGAGCACCACGATGGTCGGGACGTTCGAGAACCCGCCGGCCTCCCTGGGCATCGATCCGATGGCCGACCAGACGGCGGCCGGCGGCATCGCGTGGGCGTTCAGTGAGGTGCCGTCGGTGCTGGTGCTGCTGGCCCTGCTCTTCCAGTGGAAGAAGTCGGACGACCGGCAGGCGCGCCGCAAGGACCGCGCCGCGGACCGGGACGGCGACCAGGAGCTGGCGGCTTACAACGCCTATCTGGCCTCCCTGAACGCGCGCGGACAGTAGCGCCGCCGCCCGATCACGGGTGACTATGGCCTTCTGGCCGCGGCTCGGGCGCCGCACACCGTACGCCGTCCGGCTGCCGGGAGGAGGGTGTGTGATGCCCGGATCCACGAAGACGATGGGTGCGTTCACCGTCGGCGGTCTGGTGGCCGTGACCGCCTACACGGTGGCGCTCGGGAGCAACGGCTGGCTGTGGTTCGGCTGGGTCGTGCTCGGTCTGATCACCGTGGCGATGGTGGCGTCGCGCAGCGCGTGACGCCTGCCGGGCTCAGAACCGGAAGACGTGGCCGGTCGCGGCGTCCAGGGCGCAGGCGTTCGGGAACGTCCTGTGCCAGCCGGTCATCCTGCCGCGGTGCGTGCCCGTGGCCGAGACGGTGACCGGGTTGAACTCCTTGGTGCACGTCCGCGGCTCTCCCCGCAGCTCGTCGAGGTCGCCGCCCGCCTCGTCGAGCGCGGCGCACGCCTCGGCGGCGTACGGGTGGTGGCCCGCGGGCTCGGGCTCGCAGCGCAGCAGCACCCCTCGGATCCAGGTGTTGTCGTCGCCGGACACGGTGAGGAACAGGCCGCGGGGCGGTGCGGGCTCGGTGGCGGCCTGGGCGGGGGCGGCCGCGGCGAGGGACAGGAGCGCGGCTGCGGCGACGTGGAGGGGACGCATGCGGAGGGCCTCCGGGGCTGGGACGTCAGGGTGGCAACAGCGCACCGCCCGTGTCCGGCCTTGCCAAGCGGACGCGCCGACCGGGCGCCGGACAAGGCCCGATCGGGCTCTCGCGCCGGGCCGGGCGATTGACTACTGTGCGCACGCACGCACCGGGTCCACGGACCGAGAACTTCGCATTGACTCGGTTCACAGACTTCATGGGGGAAGGCGACGGCAATGTTCTACCGACTGCTCAAGTACGTGATCCTCGGGCCGCTGCTGCGGCTGATGTTCCGGCCGCGGATCGAGGGCCTTGAGCACATCCCCGAGTCCGGCGCCGCGATCGTCGCGGGCAATCACCTGTCGTTCTCGGACCACTTCCTCATGCCGGCCATCATCAAGCGGCGGATCACGTTCCTCGCCAAGGCGGAGTACTTCACCGGTCCGGGCGTCAAGGGACGTCTGACGGCGGCCTTCTTCCGCAGCGCGGGCCAGATCCCGGTCGACCGGTCGGGCAAGGAGGCGGGGCAGGCCGCGATCCGCGAGGGGCTCGGCGTGCTGCGCAGGGGCGAGCTGCTCGGCATCTACCCGGAGGGCACCCGCTCGCACGACGGTCGCCTCTACAAGGGCAAGGTCGGGGTCGCGGCGATGACCCTGAAGGCGCAGGTGCCGGTGGTCCCGTGCGCGATGATCGGCACGTTCGAGGCGCAGCCGCCGGGTCAGAAGATCCCCAGCATGCGCCGGGTGACGATCCGGTTCGGCAAGGCGATGGACTTCTCGCGGTACGCGGGGATGGACGACGAGAAGGCGATCCTGCGGGCCGTGACGGACGAGATCATGTACGCGATCCTGGAGCTGTCCGGGCAGGAGTACGTCGACAAGTACGCGGCCCTCGTGAAGGCGGAGGCCGAGGAGGCGAAGGCGCGGCGGTTCCCCCGGATGCCGCTGAGCTGAGGCGCCGTCCGCGACCGGCGGGGTTCCGGGCTCTGCGCTGAGCAGAATCCGGTGGGCAGCGGCCGGGGACCGACGTACCGTCCGGGCATGAAGACGGCTTTGGTGATCGGTGCGGCAGGACAGATCGGGCGGGCGTCGGTGCGCGCCCTGGCGGAGGACGGCTGGGAGGTGACCGCGGCCTCGCTCGGTGGCCGGCGGGACGCGGGCTGGTCCGACGAGGTGCGCACGGCGCGGCTCGACCGGGAGGACGACGCGGCGCTCGCGACCCTGGTCGGTGACGGGGTCGACCTGGTCGTCGACATGGTGGCGTTCACCAGAGCGCACGGGCAGCAGCTCACGAAGCTCGCCGACCGGATGGGTTCGGCGGTCGTGATCTCCAGCGGCGCGGTCTACGAGGACGAGCAGGGCCGCAGTTTCGACACGCAGGGCGAGCCGGACGGCTGGCCTCGGTACCCGGGTCCGGTGGCGGAGACGCACCGGACGGTGGGGCCGGGCGACACGACGTACGGGACGCGCAAGATCCAGCTGGAACAGGACCTGCTGGCGCTGGGCGAGACGCTGCCCACGACGCTGGTGCGGGCGTCCGCGGTGCACGGGAGGTACTGCCGCACGCCGCGCGAGCTGTATTTCGTGAAGCGGAACCTGGACGGCCGCCGCACGCGCGTGCTCGCCTACAACGGCGAGAGCCGCTTCAACCCGGCGAGCGTCGCCAACCTGGCGGAGCTGGTCCGGCTGGCCGCGGCGCGACCGGGTTCGCGGGTGCTGAACGGCGCCGACCCGGACTGCCCCACCGTCGCAGAGATCGGCACGATGATCGACGCCCTGATGGGGGTGGAGACGGAGACGGTGCTCGTGGACGGGCCGCCGCCGGTCCCGACCGTCGGGGACACCCCGTGGTCGCTGCCGCACCCCTTCCTCTTCGACATGTCCGCCGCGGAGCGGGAGCTGGGGTACAAGCCGGTGACCACGTACGCCGACGCGCTGCCGGAGACGGTCGACTGGCTGGCCGGGCGGCTGCGGGAGGAGGACTGGGTGGACGGCTTCCCGAAGATGGTCGCGTCGTACACGACCGGGCTCTTCGACTACGCGGCGGAGGACGCCTGGCTCGCCGCACAGAGGTGAGCCGGGCCCGATGAGGGCCCGGCTCGTGCTCAGGGAGCGGAGGTCACGGCTTGGGCGTGGCGTGCGGAGCGCACGTCACGTCCTTGCTGTCGACCTTGCCCGTGAGCAGGTACGTGTCGACCCGGTCGTTGATGCAGGGGTTGGTCAGACCGGTGACACCGTGCGAGCCCGCGTCCTTCTCGGTGATCAGACGGGAGCCCTTGAAGCGCTTGTGCAGCTCGACGGCGCCCTCGTACGGGGTGGCGGCGTCACGCGTGGACTGCACGATGAGGACCGACGGCAGGCCCTTGCCGGTCTTCACGTCGACCGGCGTCTGCTGCTTGGTCTTCCACGTGGCGCACGGCAGGTTCATCCATGCGTTGGCCCACGTCATGAACGGGTACTTCTTGTGGAGCTCGGTGTTGTCCTTGTCCCACTTCGACCAGCTGGTGGGCCACTTGGCGTCGGCGCACTCGACCGCGGTGTAGACCGCGTTGCCGTTCTCCGAGGACGCGTTGCCCGCGGTGTCCGACATGTCGGGGGAGGCGGCGTCGACGAGCGCCTGGGTGTCGCCGGCGACGTAGTCGCTCCACACCTGGGCGGTGGGCACCCACGCGGAGTCGTAGTACGGCGCGCTCTGGAAGAAGGAGATCAGCTCGGCCGGGCCGACGACCCCGCCGATGGGGCTCTTCTTCGCGGCGGCACGCAGGGTCTCCCACTGCTGCTGGACCTTGGCACGGGTGTCACCGAGGTGGAAGGTCGCGTCGTTCTTGGCGACCCAGTCCTGCCAGTCCTTCCAGCGGCCCTCGAAGGCGATGTCCTGGTTCAGGTTGGCCTGGTACCAGATGTTGTCCTTCGCCGGGTTGACGACACTGTCCACGATCATGCGGCGGACGTGGCCCGGGAACAGCGTGCCGTAGACGGCGCCCAGGTAGGTGCCGTAGGAGACGCCCAGGTAGTTGAGCTTCTTCTCGCCGAGGGCGGCGCGGATGACGTCGAGGTCACGTGCCGTGTTCGGCGTCGTCATCTGCGGCAGCATCTCGCCGCTGCGCTCGTAGCAGCCGTCCGCGTACTCCTTGGCGAGCTTGCGCTGGGCGAGCTTGTCCGCCTCGGTGTCGGGGACCGGGTCGGCCTTGGGCGCCTTGACGAACTCCTGCGGGTCGATGCAGGAGATCGGCGCGGAGTGGCCGACGCCGCGCGGGTCGAAGCCGACGAAGTCGTACGCCTTCGAGGTCTTCGCCCACAGCGGGTTCTTCCCGGTCACCCGGGTCGGGAAGCGCATGCCGGAACCGCCGGGGCCGCCCGGGTTGTAGACGAGGGCGCCCTGGCGCTCGTCCTTGGTGCCGGTGTTGCCGATGCGGTCGACGGCGAGCTTGATCTGCTTGCCGTACGGCTTCGCGTAGTCCAGCGGCACGGTGACCCAGCCGCACTGGATGGGCTTGGCGAGGCCCCAGTCCGCGGGGCAGTCCTTCCAGTCGATGCCCGCCTTGGCCGCCTTGGCCGCGGCGACGGCCGCACCCCTGGCCTCACGGTTCTGGGTGCTGCTGCCGTTCTTCTGCGGCTCGGCGTTGGCGGCGGGGGCGGCGACCGCTCCCGCTATCAGCGCCGCCGCGGCGAACGCGCCCGCGGAACCGATCACCACCTTCCGGCTGCCGCGACTCGTCTGTCGAGTCCGTCTCAAGTGAGGCCTCCCGCACGTCGATTCGAGCGTTACTTCGATCGTGTTGACGATCGGTACGCGGATCCTGTCCTGTGGGGGGTCCCTGACAACAGAGATGACAGACGTTCTTTACCAATCCGATAAACGGTATAACTCGTCCCGGTGAGCGGTCAGGCCAGTCGGAGCAGCGCCGCGTCGAGCGTCCGGCGCAGCCGGAGCGCGTCCGGGGCGACCGCCGTGACCAGCACGGCGGGGCCCGCGAGGGGCGTGAGCGCGGCGGTCCCGGCCTCGTCGAGGACGGCGGCGGCCGGCCGGTCGGTGCCGAACTCCGGCCGGACCACGACGAGTTGTCCGAGGGCCCGGTGTCCGGCCAGTACGGCAGGGCCGTCCCAGCCGCCGGGGGCGCCGGGGCCGCAGGCGAGTTCCTGGTCGAGCAGCGGGCGTCCGGCGTGGTGGACGGTCAGCCTGCTGGTGAGCCTGCCCGGCTCCTCCCCCGTCCGGCCGAGCACCTGCTCCTCGCGCAGCACGAGGCGGGCGCCCGGGGCGAGGTCGGCACGGGTGGTGACGCGCAGCTCGCTGCCGCCCGCGGAGATCAACTGCTCGGGCAGCCAGTCGAGTCGGGCACCGTCCGCGACGGTGAGCCGGACGTCGTAGCGGGCCTCGCCCTTGGCCTGTCCGGGCAGGGCGAGGGTGGCGGCGACCGAGCCGACGTGCAGGCGGGCGCCCTCGTCGGCGTGCGCCTCGACGGTGAAGTGGTCGCCGCCGAGCGGGCCGCTCATGGCGCCGACGAGCATGACCCGGGCTTCGGCGGCGGCCACGGCGCGGGTGCGGCGGAGCGCGAACGACCCCTCGCTCTCCAGGACGGGCAGCGCGGTGCCGCCCCGGCCGTCGCCGCGGGCCGCGATCCGCGCGCTGGACCGGACGCCCGCCGGCGCTCCGGTCACCGTCACGCCGTCCACGCGGCGAGCCGCGCGCGCACCCATGCCGCGACCTCGCCGACGCCGGCCTCCGAGCGCAGCGACTGGAGCACGACCGGGAGATCGCCGCGCTGCTCCTTGGCGTCGGCGGCCATCCGGGCGAGGTCGGAGCCGACGTACGGGGCGAGGTCGGTCTTGTTGACGACGAGCAGGTCGGCGGTGGTGACGCCGGGGCCGCCCTTGCGCGGGATGTCGTCGCCGCCCGCGACGTCGATCACAAAGACCTGTGCGTCGACGAGGCCCTTGGAGAAGGTGGCGGTGAGGTTGTCGCCGCCGGACTCGACAAGGATCAGGTCGAGCGGTCCGAGGTCGTCCTCCAGGTCCTCCACCGCTTCGAGGTTGGCGGAGATGTCGTCGCGGATCGCGGTGTGCGGGCAGGCGCCGGTCTCCACGGCGGTGATCCGCTCGGGCGGCAGGACGGCTTCGCGGAGCAGGAACTCGGCGTCCTCGCGGGTGTAGATGTCGTTCGTGACGACGGCGAGGGAGAGCTGGTCGCGCAGGGCGCGGCAGAGCGCGGCGACGGTCGCGGTCTTGCCGGACCCGACGGGGCCGCCGAGGCCGATGCGCAGGGCGCGGCGGGTGCCGTCGGGGCGGTGGGCGTCGGCGGAGACGGCGGCGGGGCCGTCGTGGGAGTGGTCGAGGTGCATGGTTCTACGGCTCCAGTGTCGTTGGGGTGTGGGTGTCGCTCGGTCCTGACCGGCTCGGGCCTAGGACGCGAACAGCCGCACGGGCCAGGCGGCGTGCGCCTCCGCGCCGATCTCCAGCAGCGGCGCGGATCCGGCGGGCAGCGCGTCGACCCCGAGGTCGACGGCCCGTCTCGCCGCGTCCACGGCGTCCCGCACGACCAGGTCGACCTCGGGCGCGAGCCGCGCGAGCACGCCGGTCGCGTCGAACGGGTCGAGGCTCAGCAGGCGCACGACGGCGGTCGCGGGTCCGCTGACGCCTTCGTACGCGGAGCAGTACGCGGCGTCCTCGGGGCCGAGCCCGGCCGCGCGGGCGGCCAGGCCGAGCACGACGGGCTGGTGCGCCCCCTTGGGGAACTGCCGCGCCAGGGCGTCGAGTTCGGGGTGCGGCCAGGTGGTACGGGCGGCCCGCATCAGCTGCCGCCCGAGCTTGCGCGCGGCCACGCGCAGGGCGGCGGAAGGGGTGCGGGCGTCGGCCGCCCCGTCGAGGGCGACGGGGTCGACACCGAGCGCCGCGGCGGCGGCGAGGGCGGCCGACACGGCGCCGCTGGTGTGCAGACGGCCCCGGCAGAACTCCTCCAGGCCGGCCGCGCCGGTGATGCGCCCGGCCTTGACCGCGGCCTCCGCCCCGCCGGAGTGGGCGTGCCCTCCGGCGGGGAAGCGGCCGTCGGCCAGGACGAGCAGTGCTGCGCGCGTCATGGGACTCGTACGCCGATCAGAACAGGAAGTACCGCTGGGCGAGCGGCAGTTCGGCGGCGGGGGCGGGTTCGACGAGCTCGCCGTCGATGGTCACCGCGAACGAGTCGGGGGCGACCTCGACGCGCGGCAGTGTGTCGTTGTTGACCATGTCGGCCTTGCCGCGGCCGCGGGTCGACCGGATCGGCACGAAGGCCCGGTCGAGCCCGAGGCGGTCCGCGAGTCCGTCCTCGATCGCCGTCTCCGTCACGAAGTTGAGGGAGTTGGCGGCGGGCGCCTTCCCGTACGCACCGAACATGGGGCGCGGCAGGACGGGCTGCGGGGTGGGGATCGAGGCGTTGGCGTCGCCCATCTGCGCGTACGCGATCTGCCCGCCCTTGAGGACGACCTGCGGTTTCACGCCGAAGAACTTCGGATCCCACAGCACCAGGTCGGCGAGCTTGCCGGTCTCGACGGAGCCGACCTCGTGCTCGATGCCCTGGGCGATCGCCGCGTTGATCGTGTACTTGGCGACGTAGCGGCGGGCCCGGGCGTTGTCGGCGCGGACGTCGCCCGGCAGGAGGCCGCGGCGGCGCTTCATCACGTGGGCGGTCTGCCAGGTCCGCATGATGACCTCGCCGATCCGGCCCATGGCCTGGGAGTCCGACGACATGATCGAGATGGCGCCCATGTCGTGCAGGATGTCCTCGGCCGCGATGGTGGTGGGCCGGATGCGGGACTCGGCGAAGGCGAGGTCCTCGGGGACGGCGGGGTTGAGGTGGTGGCAGACCATCAGCATGTCGAGGTGCTCCTCGACGGTGTTGACGGTGTGCGGCCGGGTCGGGTTGGTGGAGCTGGGCAGCATGTTGGGCAGCTGCACGGCGGTGATCATGTCGGGGGCGTGGCCGCCGCCCGCGCCCTCGACGTGGAAGGCGTGCAAGGTGCGGCCGCCGACGGCGTCGAAGGTGTCCTGGACGAAGCCGGCCTCGTTCAGCGTGTCGGTGTGCACGGCCAGCTGGGCGCCGGACTCCTCGCACACGTCGAGGCAGGCGGAGATCACGGCGGGGGTGGCGCCCCAGTCCTCGTGGATCTTGAATCCGCAGACGCCCGCGCGCAGTTGGTCGCGCATGGACGGCTTCGACATGGTGTTGCCCTTGCCGAGGAAGCCGATGTTGACGGGGCTGTTCTCCATCGCCGCGAACATCCGGGCGAGGTGCCAGGAGCCGGGGGTGATGGTGGTCGCCTTGGTGCCCTCGGCGGGGCCCGTGCCGCCGCCCACCAGGGTGGTCACGCCGGAGGCGAGCGCCTCGTCGACGATGGTCGGCGAGATGAAGTGGATGTGGGTGTCGATGCCGCCCGCGGTGAGGATCTTCCCGTTGCCCGCGAGGACCTCGGTCTCCGGTCCGATGACGAGGTCGGGGTGGACGCCGTCCATGGTGTCGGGGTTGCCGGCCTTGCCGATGCCGGTGATCCGGCCGTCGCGGATGCCGACGTCGGCCTTGACGACGCCCCAGTGGTCGAGGATCAGGGCACCGGTGATGACGGTGTCCGGGGTGCCCTCGGCGCGCGTGGCGCGGGACTGGCCCATGGACTCGCGGATGACCTTGCCACCGCCGAACACGGCCTCGTCGCCGGAGAGTCCGGGGCCGCCGGAGCGGTCCTCCTCGATCTCGACGAGCAGGTCGGTGTCGGCGAGCCGGACGCGGTCGCCGGTGGTGGGGCCGAACAGGTCGGCGTAGACGGCGCGGGACAGCTCAGGCATCGAGGGCACCTCCGGTCTCGCCGCGCAGGCCGACGACGACGCGGTTGCCCGCGAGGGGGACGAGTTCGACGTCGACGGGGATGCCGGGTTCGAAGCGGACGGCGGTGCCCGCGGCGATGTTGAGCCGGCGGCCGCGGGCGGCGGCACGGTCGAGGTCGAGGCCGGGGTTGGCCTCGGCGAAGTGGTAGTGGGAGCCGACCTGGATGGGGCGGTCGGCGGCGTTGAGCACCGTCATACGTATGACGTCGCGGCCCTCGTTGTACACGACCGGGTCGTCGGCGAAGAGGATCTCTCCGGGAATCATGCTGTCGCTCCCCCGTCAGACGATCGGCTCGTGGACGGTGACGAGCTTGGTGCCGTCCGGGAAGGTCGCCTCGACCTGGACGTCGTGGATCATCTCGGGGATGCCCTCCATGACGTCGTCGCGGGTGAGCACCTTGCGTCCGGAGGCCATGAGTTCGGCGACGGTGCGGCCGTCGCGCGCGCCTTCGAGGATGTGCGTGGTGAGCAGCGCGATCGCCTCGGGGTGGTTGAGCCGAAGACCCCGGGCCCGGCGCTTCTCGGCCACGTCGGCGGCCACATGGATGAGCAGTCTCTCCTGCTCGTGCGGGGTCAGTTGCACGGTCCCACCTCACAGTCCTTCGACCCGGGCCGTGCGGGGCCCGGCTGCCGCGGCCACCGCGACGGATATAGATGTAACACACAACGAGTGCACATGATCTTGTGCACCCCGGCTACAAAAACCCCTGATGGCGTGGGGCGCAGGGTAGTTGGGCGGAGTTTCAACGACGTTAACCGATGCTTGACCGCTGCATTGCCGTGCGCTGACCCGATCAAGACCCGGCAGGATCCCCCATGCTCATCAGGCCACGCAGTCCGACCTGGAGCGTCTCGACCGGGAGTTCCCCGAAGAGCGCCTGCTGGGCCGCGAATCCCTGGACGGCCGCGATCATCGTGCGGGCGACCGCGTCCGGGTCCAGGTCGGCGCGCATCATCCCGGCCTCCTGGTACCCCTTCACGATCTCGACCCAGGCGTCCCGGACCTTGGCGTACCCCTCGTGGAGCACGGTCGCGAGCCTCTCGTTGCGCAGCGTCTCGGTCCACACCTGCACCATCAGACGGGGGAAGTAGGAGACCCCGTCGACCTGGAGCACCGGTCTCGACCGGAGCATCTGGCCGAGCACCGTCCCCACGAGTTCGTGCGGCGGCGGGGGCGACGGCTCCTTGCCGACGGCCTCGAACGCCGCCCTGACGTCATCGAGCACCTCCGTGACGATGGCCTGGATCAGCTCGTCCTTGCCGCGGAAGTACCGGTAGACCGCACCCGCGGACAGGTCCACCTCCTTGAGGACGTCCTGCATCGAGGTGGCGTGGAAGCCGTTCCGGGCGAAGCGGAGCGCGGCGCCGTCCATGATCTGGCGGCGGCGGGCGTCGAGGTGCTGCTGCGATACGCGGGCCATGGTCCTCAAAATAAAACGAACATTCCTTCTTGACAAGATTCCGCGACAGCGTGACAGTGAGGCCATTCCACAAAACGAACGATCCTTCTTTTTAGCTCCTCGGAGGACCCCATGTCCGCCCCGCCCGCCACTCCCCGCACCCCGGCCGCACCCCGGCACGGCCGCAACATGCTGGTCGTGGCGCTGCTCGTCCCGCTGCTGTCGGCGCTGGCCCTCTGGGCCTTCGCCTGGCCCGCCGCCCGGACGGCGCCGCGCGACCTGCCGCTCGGCGTCGCGGGACCCGCCTCCGCCGCCGCGCCCGTGGAGCGCCAACTGCGTGCGAAGGAAGGGGCGTTCGAGCTCCACCGGTACGCGGACGAGGCGGCCGCGCGGGCCGCGATCGAGGACCGGACCGTATACGGAGCGGTGGTGGCCGGACCCGGCGGACCGACGCTGCTGACGGCGTCGGCGGCGGGTCCGGTCGTGGCGCAGCTGCTGCAGCAGGCCGTGACGGCGCAGGCGCCGGACGCGGTGCAGGTGCGGACGGTGGACGTCGTGCCGGCGCCGGCCGCGGATCCCCGGGGCGCCGTGCTGGGTTCGAGCGCGCTGCCGCTGGCGATCGCGGGCATCGCGGGCGGTTCGATCGTCACGCTGCTGCGGCTGCGCGGGGTGCGGGCGGTGGGCGCGCTGCTCGCCGCGTCCGCGGTGGTCGGCGTCGTGGTGGCCGCCCTGGCACACAGCTGGCTCGGGGCACTGACCGGCGACTGGTGGGCGGAGGCCGGGGTCCTCGGCCTCACGTCGCTCGCCGTGGGAGCGACGGTCGCCGGACTCGCGGCGCTGCTCGGCCCGGCGGGCATCGGCGTGGGCGCGCTCCTGATGGTGCTCCTCGGCAACCCGTTCTCCGGGATGGCCTCCGCTCCCCAGTTGCTGCCCGAACCGGTCGGATTCCTCGGCCAGTTGCTGCCGCCCGGCGCCGGGGGCTCACTGCTGCGCTCGGTCGCCTACTTCGACGGGGCGCGGGCCGCGGCACCCGCGCTGACCCTCGCCGTCTGGGTGGCACTCGGCCTCACGGCCGTCCTGCTCGGTGGCCTGCGCGGGCGCCGGACGCGCCCCGAGCCCGCCCGCGCGCCGGAGCGGACCCCGCAGCCCGTGGGCTGACGACTCCCGCGCCCGGACCGACCGTGCACCCCCGCTGTAGCGGACGGGGGTGCACGGTCTTTTGCGTGCTTCCGCGTGAAAAACCGGGTGAGGGACCGTCAGCGGACCTCGGGGCCGCGGTGCTCGGCGGCGATGCCGAACCGCTGCCGTTCGCCCGGAGCGGACGTCAGGCCGCCGATCCTGGACACGGAACTGATCACCGGCTCCTCGACCGTCTCGCCCGCAGACTCCCCGAGCGACTCCAGTCGTTCCAGGTCAGCGGCCGAGACGAGGGCGACGAGGGGCTTGCCGTGCCGGGTGACGACCACGCGCTCGCCGCCGTACACCACGCGATTGATCAATTCGGCGAGCTCAGCCCTGGCTTGCGTCACCGGAATCTCATAGGCCATGCTCGCCATCGTACGTCATGTACGTCCTGTACATTTTTTACAGGGACGGCTTCCCGGTCAGCCCGGGCACCGTCATGAGCACTGGAGGCGCGAGCACCATGACCCGTCCGTCCGGCCGTTACGTCCTGCCCGAGTTCACCGAGCGCACCTCGTCGGGGCAGCGCACCCTCGATCCGTACTCGAAGCTGCTGGAGGAGCGGATCGTCTTCCTCGGCACCCCGATCGACGACACGTCGGCCAACGACGTGATGGCGCAGTTCATGCACCTCGAGTACCTGGCGCCCGACCAGGACATCTCGCTGTACATCAACTCCCCCGGCGGCTCGTTCAGTGCGATGACGGCGATCTACGACACGATGCAGTACGTCAGCTGCGAGGTGGAGACGACGTGTCTGGGGCAGGCCGCCTCGGTCTCCGCGGTGCTGCTCGCGGCGGGCGCGCCGGGCAAGCGGATGATGCTGCCCGGGTCGCGGGTGGTGCTCGACCAGCCCGCGCTGCCGGAGCCGGCGCAGGGGCAGCCGACCGATCTGGAGATCTACGCGCGCGAGATGGTGCGCATGCGCGAGCAGTTGGAGGAGCTGCTCGCCCGGCACTCCGCCAGGTCCCGGGCGCAGATCAGCGACGACATCGAGCGGGACACGGTGCTGACCGCCCAGCAGGCCCTGGAGTACGGCCTGGTGGACCACGTCCTGCAGAACCGCAAGACGTCGGCGAGCGCGCCGGGCACGAGGTGAGACGCCGATGTACCCACCTGAACCGCCTCCCCTGCCCGCACTGACCCGCGCCGAGTGCGAGCTCGTGGACAGCTATCTGGCCGTGGTCGATCTGATCGCGCGAATCAATCCGGCGCGGGGCGACGACACCTACCGGGGCCTGCGGGCCGCGCAGGCGCTCGTCAGCCGGGCGACGGCCCTGCGGGACGCCCTGACGCTGATGCACCAGCGCGGCGAGCACCAGGTGCACGCGACAACCCTCGCACGGGCTTTGCGCGTCCTTGACGGAGAGAGGCGGACACAGAGGGTCACTTTGCCGCCAGAAGTGGTCAGTTGAGGTCCGCGAGAGTCGAGGTGTGCTCGCGCGACGACCGAACTGTCTGCGCCGGGATCGAAACGGCCCAGATGGTGTACCCCCGAACGGCGTAGACGTTCATCCTCCATGAAGCCCGCCGGAGTTGCGTCACGGCTGTACTCGACCACCGGAATTTGATGTTCCGCCGCTGGTACGAGCGTCGTCGGGCATCGCGGCCGTGGACCTAAAGCCGCACTGTCCACCTGAACGGGTCAAGCGTGAGGAGCCTCACTTACCGCCGGTTCAGCTCGGTTTTCTCGACGTCCGTGCGTGAAGATCCCTTCCGACGACAAGCCCCCGCCGCCGCGGCGGGGCGGTCCGTGCGGACGCCGAGTCCTGCCGCCGCCCGGATGCCAGGTCGACAGAAGTGGATCGGCAGGAGTGGAGGACCCAAGCACGACGGGCCACCGGAGCAGCCGTTCCGAGTGGTCCTTGGGGTGAAGCCGCCGTGAGCGGCCGGGCATCTTCGCCGGCCCGAACCCGACAGGTCATCCTTCGCAGGCGGCTGACGAAGGGTTGCGCATGACTGCGCTCAATCGTGTCCCCTCGCTGCTGACCCGGGCCGGAACCGCTTCGGCCCTGACCCTCGCCGTCGCGGGAGCCGGGCTCATGGTCCCCGGCGCCGCGGCCGAGGCATCGGCGGCCACGTCCGCGACCAAGGCACTCCAGGTCGCGGCCTCCAAGAAGGGATCGCCGTACAAGTGGGGCGCCACAGGGCCGCACCGGTTCGACTGCTCGGGCCTGACGCTCTACTCGTTCAAGCGGGCGGGCAAGAAGCTGCCCCGTACCGCCGCGCAGCAGTACAACAAGACCCGTCATGTCTCCGTACACAGCCGCAAGCGCGGTGACCTGGTGTTCTTCCACTCGGGCCGGAGCGTCTACCACGTCGGGATCTACGCCGGTAAGGGGCGGATCTGGCACTCCCCGAAGACCGGGGACGTGGTGCGACTGCAGAAGATCTGGACGAAGAGCGTCTGGTACGGCCGGGTGCGCTGATCCGCACCGCCGCTGCCGCGGAACCGCCCGTGGGGACGGGCCGGGCGCCAGGCCCGTCCCCATGCGGCCCCCGTGTGCCGCCGAGCGGCCCCGGTTGGGATCGTCCCGGCTGGATACCCGGGCGGCATGAAGGAGCGCAACGAGACGCCCCTGGAACGGGCGGACCGGAACTTCGGTGAGCTGCTGCAGGAACTCCGGGTCACGCAGACCGGGGTCCAGTTCCTGTTCGCCTTCTTGTTGACGCTCGCGTTCACGCCGCGCTTCCCGTCCCTGGACTCCGTGCAGCGCGCCACGTACGTGACGACGCTGCTGCTCGCGGTCCTTGCGGCCGCCCTGCTCATGGCGCCCGCCGCCGTGCACCGCGTGCTGTTCCAGATGGGCGCGAAGCGGGAACTGGTGCAGATCTCGTCGCGGCTGGCCGGCTACGGGATGGCGGCGCTGGTGCTCGCGCTGACCGGTTCGGTGCTGCTGGTGGTCGATGTGACGGTCGGCCGGGGCAGCGGCATCGCGGCGGGTGCGGGCACGTTCGTCGTGTGTGCGGGGCTGTGGGCGGTGCTGCCCCGGCTGCTGCGGCGCTCGCTCGTCACACGAGCGGCTCCAGCAGAAGAACGAGAGCCAGCAGGACCAGGGCGCTCCCGGTGACGCCCTCCACGGCGCGAGCGGTGCGCGGCCTGCGCAGCCACCGGCCGAGCCGGTCCACGAGCAGGGCCACGGTCGGGAACCAGAGCAGGGCGAGCGCCACGACGACGGCCGACAGCACGGCCGTCCGCGGCAGGGCCGGACTGCCCGCGGGCACGAACTGCGGCAGCACGCTCAGGAAGGTGATCGGCGCCTTCGGGTTGAGCGTGTTCGTCAGGAAGCCCTGGCGCAGCGCGCCGCCCGCCGGGGCCCGGGCCGCGTCGACGGCGGCCTCGGTCCGCTCCCCCAGCGGTCGCAGCGCCGACTGCAGCGTGCGCACCCCCAGGTACAGCACATAGGCGCCGCCGGCGAGTTGCAGTGCGTGGAAGAGCGTGGGCACCGCGGTGAGGACGGCCGCGACGCCGGCGACGGCGAGCGCGGTGTGGACGAGGAGTCCCCCGGCGACCCCGAGCGCGCAGGCGACCCCGGCGCGGCGCGAGACGAGGGAGTTGCGTACGACGACGGTGAAGTCGGCGCCCGGCAGCGCCACCATGCCCGCGGCGACGCCCGTGAAGGCGACCAGTTGAGCGTCCATGGACGCCAGCCTGCCCGAACCCGGCCTTCAGCAGGTATGTGGAATATTCTGAGTCTGCCTGAAGCGTTGCTTAACCCTTTGCCGATCCCGCGTCGGCCGGTGGCCGGAGGCCGACATGTACGACCCGACGCGGCTCGCCGCGCTGGTGGCGGTCTCCGAGGCCGGTTCGATCACCCGGGCCGCGCAGCGGCTGGGGTTCACGGTGCCCGCCCTGTCGCAGCAGCTGGCGAAGCTGGAGCGGGAGGCCGGGGCAGCCCTGCTCGTGCGGCATCACCGGGGCGCCCGGCTGACGGGGGCGGGCGAGGTCCTGGTGGCGGCGGCCCGCCGGGTGCTCGACGAGATGGACCGGGCCCGGCACGAACTGGCACGGGTGGCCGGACTGTCGGGCGGGCGGTTGCGGGTCGGGACGTTCACCACGGCGGGGATGCATCTGCTGCCGCCCGCGCTCACGGCGTTCCGCCGGGCGCACCCGGAGGTGGAGCTGGCCGTCGCGGGGTACGAGCCGCCGCTCGGGATCGCGGCCGTGGCCGACGGCGCGGTGGACGTCGCGCTCACCCACGCCTACGACCCGGCGGACCCGGTGCCGGTGCCCGCGTCCGTGGTCCAGGAGCCCGTGCTCGTCGAGGAGCTGGTGCTGGTGACGGCGCCCGGGCATGCGCTCACCGCGGGAACGGCGGGCACGGCCCGGCTGCCGCTCGGTGACCTCGCGGGGCAGCCGCTGATCAGCATGGCGCCGACGCATCCGCCGCGCCAGGGCGTGGAGTCGGCGCTGGCGAGGGCCGGGGCGACCCCGTCGGTCCTGGTGGAGACGCCGGGCTACGCGCTGGTGTGCGCGCTGGTGAGTGCCGGTCTCGGGGTGGCGGTGGTGCCGGAGATGGTGGCGCGGACGTCGGCGACGCCGGTCGGCGTACGGCCGTTGGCGCCCGGGAACCTGCGGCGCACGATCTCCCTGGTGCACCGGTCGGACGAGACGAACCCGGCCGTGGACAGCTTCCGGGCGCTGGTGCGCGGGACGTTCGGCCGGGCCGGCGGGTGACGGGACGTCAACAGGCGGGCGCCGCGCGGCCGTTGTCGCCATTGAGGCGGGCGATCCAGGGCAGTGCGATCCACACGGTCTTGCCGCCCTCGGCTGTCGGGGCGACCGAGAGTCTGCCGCCGCACTCCGCGGTGAGGCAGCGGATGATGACCATGCCCCGGCCGTTGTCCTGCTGGACGGCGGCGGGCAGCCGCTTGGGGTAGCGGGGATGGCTGTCGGTGACGCCGATGCGGAGCTGCTCGTCGCGTTCCAGCTCCACGTCGACGGTGAAGGTGGGTGACTGGCCGAGGGTGTGCTGCACGGCGTTCGTCGCGAGTTCGGAGACGATGAGACGGACGACGTCCGCGGTGTCGGTGTCGCCCGGCATGCCCCACTCCGCCAGCACATGGGTGACGTAGGTACGGGCGGCGGAGACCGAGGCGGGGTCGCTCGGCAGCGTGACGGATGCTTCCTGGTGGTCTGCCATGGCGACGTCGTCCCTTTCCCGCCGGGGCCGGTTGTCCGCCTGCGGCGGATCGCTTCACGCGCGGCCCCCGACTACTGCTTCGCGCCAGACTGCCACTTGGACACCCTTCATTGGTGCCGATCCCTCAAGATATGCATATATCTGTCGCTCGAAGCGGTGAACTCTGCGACGGTAGACCGTATTTGGGCGAGCGCACGCCGGTTCCTCTACCGTCTGCTCAGGAGCTACCCCGTGCGGGTCGGGAAGGAGCCCGGTCCGAGGCCTGAGGCGCCCGAGGAGTCAGAAATGAAGTACGGTCCCGCGGTCCGCCGCCGCAAGCTCGGTTCCGAACTGCGCGCGCTGCGCGTCCAGGCCGGGCTCACCAGTGGTGAGGCAGCCCGGCTCGTCGGCTGGCATCAGTCGAAGGTGAGCCGGATCGAGACAGGGCGCAGTGGCGTGAAGCCGTCGGACGTCCTGCTGCTGCTCGACGCGTTCGACACCCAGGATCCCCAACTGCGCGAGCTGGTGGTCGCCTTGGCGGGCGCGGAGGACGCCGGCGGGCATCACTGGTGGCATGCGTATCGGGGGCTTTTGCCGCCCTCGTACCGAGATTTCATCAGTCTGGAGTCGCAGGCGTGTCAGATCCGCACACTGGAGACGAGCGTGGTGCCCGGTCTGTTGCAGACGCCCGAATACGCGCGAGCGGTGACGCGTTCGGTACTGGACGGAATGTCGGAACGGCATATCGAGGCGCTCGTGGAAGTGCGCCTGGCACGCCAGAGCGTGCTGCAGGCCGACCCTCCGCTGCAGCTCAGCGTGGTCCTCGACGAGGCGGTGCTGCGGCGCGACGTGGGCGGACCAGGCGTCCGGCAAAGGCAGTTGGCACATTTGGCCGAGGCGGCCGAGATGCCGCATGTCCGGATTCAGGTGCTTCCGTTCTCCGCCGGTGGCCACATCGGACTCACAGGTCCTTTCGTTGTGTTCTCATTTCCGAACACAACTGATCTGGATGTGGTTGTTCTCGACCATTTGACGAGTAGCCTCTACCTCGAGCGGAAAGAAGACCTCAAGGCGTACACAGACGCCTTCGACGCTCTTGCGCTCCATGCACTTTCGCCCGAGAAATCATTGGAATTCATCGCACAGCTCACCGGGTGGACGAGGACGCCGACGCCCCGTCGCGCCCCGGTGACGCGTGAGGAGGCACCATGAATGCACTGCCTCGGCCCGTTCCATCCGTTCCATGCAGCACCGCGCTGAGCGGCGCGGCGTGGCGGCGCAGCAGCCGCAGCACCGGCGCCAACAACTGTGTCGAGACGGCCCCCTTGAGCTCGGGGCACGTCGCCGGTCTGCTCGCCGTCCGTGACTCGAAGAACACCGCGGGGCCCGCCCTGCTGTTCCACTCCACCGCCTGGGAAGGCTTCGTCAGCTCCCTGCGGTGACCGCTCCGTCCGGAGCGGTGCGGCTGATCACCCGTACGGCCTCACCGAGTTGTTCGTCGGTGAGGTCGGCACGGGCGGTCAGCCGCAGCCGCGAGATGCCGTCCGGCACGGACGGCGGACGGAAGCAGCCCACCGACAGCCCGTTCGCCCGGCACCGCGCGGCCCAGCCCACGGCCGCGTCCGGCGAGGGGGCCCGCACGGAGACCACCGCGGCATCGGGGCGCACGGCCGACAGGCCCGCCGCAGTGAGCAGCCGGTGCAGCGTCGCCGCGACCTCACGGGCCCGCGCGGCCCGCTCGGGTTCGCCGCGCAGCAGCCGCAGGGCGCCCAGCGCCGCTCCGGCGGCGGCCGGGGCGAGGCCGGTGTCGAAGATGAACGTACGGGCCGCGTTGACGAGGTGGTCGATGACGGCCGCCGGACCGAGGACCGCGCCGCCCTGGCTCCCGAAGGACTTGGACAGAGTGACGGTGACGACGGTGTCGGCCGCGCCCGCGAGACCCGCCGCGTGCGGGGCGCCGCGTCCGCCGGTGCCGAGCACACCCAGGCCGTGCGCGTCGTCGACGATCAGTCCGGCCCCGAACTCCCTTGCCACGTAGGCGAGTTCACCCAGTGGCGCCTGGTCGCCGTCCACCGAGAAGACCGTGTCGGAGACGACGACGGCCGGTCCGTCATGGGTGCCGAGCGCCTTGCGGACGGCGTCGGGGTCCGCGTGCGGCACGACCTGCGTGGTGCCGCGGGCGAGCCGGCAGCCGTCGATCAGGGAGGCGTGGTTGCCCGCGTCGGACACGATCAGCGAGCCGTGCGGGGCGAGCGCGGTGACGGCGGCCAGGTTCGCCGCGTAGCCGGACGACAGCACGAGCGCTGACTCGGCGCCGCAGAACTCAGCCAGTTCCCGCTCCAGCCGGGTGTGCAGCTGCGTGGTGCCGGTGACCAGACGCGACCCGGTCGCACCGCCGCCCCACGTCCGTGCGGCCTCGGCGGCGGCCTCGACGACCTCGGGGTGCCGGGCCAGGCCCAGGTAGTCGTTGCTCGCGAGATCGAGCAGCGGGGAGTCGGCGGGGCGCGGGCGCAGGGTGCGCACGAGTCCGGCGGACTCGCGGGCGTCGCGCTGCTCGTCGAGCCAGCCGAACGCACGGGTGTGGGCTGTGGCCATGACTCCCTCGGTTTGTAGGTAACGCACAGACCCTAGCCGGGCCGCCACAAGGTCATGGTGTGGCAATACCCACACGTCGAACGCCGTCCTTTGTACGAAGTCTCCTTTCGCGAGGGCGTGTCCATAGGCAAGGATCTGACGCCATGGACCTGCTGAACACGCTGGTGGACAAGGGGCTTCGGCGCGAACTGCCGAGCCGTGAAGAGGCGCTCGCCGTGCTGGCGACGACGGACGACGAACTGCTCGACGTGGTGGCCGCGGCCGGCAAGGTGCGTCGCCAGTGGTTCGGGCGCCGGGTGAAGCTCAACTATCTGGTGAACCTCAAGTCGGGTCTGTGCCCGGAGGACTGCTCGTACTGCTCGCAGCGGCTCGGTTCGAAGGCGGAGATCCTCAAGTACACCTGGCTCAAGCCGGACGACGCGTCGAAGGCCGCGGCCGCCGGTGTCGCGGGCGGCGCCAAGCGGGTGTGTCTGGTGGCGAGCGGGCGCGGCCCGACGGACAAGGACGTCGACCGGGTCGCGCAGACCATCGACGCGATCAAGTCGCAGAACGAAGGCGTCGAGGTGTGCGCGTGTCTGGGGCTGCTCTCCGACGGGCAGGCGGAGCGGCTGCGTGGGGCGGGCGCAGACGCGTACAACCACAACCTGAACACGTCCGAGGCCACGTACGGCGACATCACCACGACGCACACGTATGCGGACCGGGTCGACACCGTGCAGAAGGCGCACGCGGCCGGGCTGTCGGCCTGCTCGGGGCTGATCGCGGGCATGGGCGAGAGCGACGCCGATCTGGTCGACGTGGTGTTCGGGCTGCGTGAGCTGGACCCGGACTCGGTTCCGGTCAACTTCCTCATCCCGTTCGAGGGCACTCCGCTGGCCAAGGAGTGGAACCTGACCCCCCAGCGCTGCCTGCGGATTCTGGCCATGGTCAGGTTCGTCTGCCCCGACGTCGAGGTGCGGATCGCGGGTGGCCGCGAGGTGCACCTGCGCTCGATGCAGCCGCTGGCCCTGCACATCGCCAACTCCATCTTCCTGGGCGACTACCTGACCAGTGAGGGTCAGGCGGGCCGGGCGGACCTGGACATGATCGCGGACGCCGGTTTCGAGGTGGAGGGCACCGATCAGGTGACGCTGCCCGAGCACCGCTCCGACGCGGCGGGCTGCGCGTCGGAGGGCGGCTCTGCGTGCGGGTCGGAGTCGGGTTCGGTGTGCGGGTCCCCTTCCGGGTCCCCCGAGGCGCCCGAGGCGCGGACCGATCTCGTCGCCGTGCGGCGCCGCGGCGCGGGGACGGATCTCGCCCCCAATGCCTGATCCGCACGTCGAGGAACTGATCGCGCTCGACCGGCAGCACGTCTGGCATCCGTACGGGCCCATGCCCGGCCGGCAGGATCCCCTGGTCGTCGAGTCGGCGACCGGGGTACGGCTGCGCGTCGCCGGGCACGGCGAGCTGGTGGACGGCATGTCGTCCTGGTGGTCGGCGATCCACGGCTACAACCACCCCGTGCTGAACGAGGCGGCCCGCGGCCAGCTGGACCGGATGAGCCACGTGATGTTCGGCGGGCTCACGCACGAGCCCGCCGTCCGGCTCGCGAAGCGCCTTGTCGACATGTCGCCGGACGGTCTCGAGCACGTGTTCCTGGCCGACTCTGGATCGGTGTCCGTCGAGGTCGCCCTGAAGATGTGCCTGCAGTACTGGCGCTCGCTTGGCCGACCGGAGAAGCGCCGGATGCTGACGTGGCGCGGCGGCTACCACGGGGACACCTGGCAGCCGATGTCCGTGTGCGACCCCGAGGGCGGGATGCACCAGTTGTGGTCGGGCGTCCTCCAGGAG
The DNA here is from genome assembly GCF_024448165.1 of Streptomyces longispororuber. Taxonomy (GTDB): domain Bacteria; phylum Actinomycetota; class Actinomycetes; order Streptomycetales; family Streptomycetaceae; genus Streptomyces; species Streptomyces longispororuber_A. The sequence goes on along the minus strand of NZ_JAMOLN010000033.1, from coordinate 13,284 downwards.
CAGGTCTTCGCGGACGCGCCGCCCGGTGCTTACGAGGAGGGGTACGCGGAGCATCTGCGGGAGCTGGTCGCGCGGCATGCGCACGAGCTGGCCGCGGTCGTCGTGGAGCCGGTGGTGCAGGGCGCGGGCGGCATGCGCTTCCACTCCCCCGCGTACCTGCGGGTGCTGCGGGAGGCGTGCGACGCGCACGACGTCCTCCTCGTGTTCGACGAGATCGCGACGGGGTTCGGACGCACGGGGGCGCTGTTCGCCGCCGAGCACGCCGGGGTGACGCCCGATGTGATGTGCGTCGGGAAGGCGCTGACCGGCGGCTATCTGACGATGGCTGCGACGCTGTGCACGGCCCGGGTCGCCGACGGGATCTCCCGTGGCGAGGTGCCGGTGCTCGCGCACGGGCCGACGTTCATGGGTAATCCGCTGGCCGCCGCGGTGGCCTGCGCGTCGATCGACCTGCTGCTCGCACAGGACTGGCGGGCGGAGGTCAAGCGGATCGAGGCCGGCTTGCGGGACGGGCTGGCGCCGGCCGTGGACGCCCCGGGGGTCCGGGACGTGCGGGTGCTCGGCGCGATCGGTGTCGTGCAGCTCGACCACGAGGTCGACGTGGCGGCGGCGACCCGGGCCGCGGTCGCGGAGGGCGTGTGGCTGCGCCCGTTCCGGGACCTCGTCTACACGATGCCGCCGTACATCACCGGCGACGAGGACCTGGCACGGATCGGGCGTGCGGTGTGCGCCGCCGCCCGGAAGGGGTGAACAGCGGTGGGGACGACGCGTGACGGGCAGGTCCTGGTGGTCACCGGGACCGGCACCGAGATCGGGAAGACCGTGACCACGGCGGCGATCGCCGCCGTGGCGGTGCGGGCCGGACGGTCGGTGGCCGTGCTCAAGCCGGCCCAGACCGGGGTCGCGCCGGACGAGCCCGGTGATGTGGACGAGGTGGTGCGGCTCGCGGGCGACGCCGTGACGCCCCTCGAACTGGGCCGGTTCCCCGAGCCGCTCGCGCCCGGCACCGCCGCGGCGCGGGCCGGACTCGCGCCGGTGCGGCCCGCGCAGGTCGCCGAGGCCGCCGAGAAGCTGGCCGCCTCGCACGACCTGGTCCTGGTCGAGGGTGCGGGCGGGCTGCTCGTGCACCTCGACGCGGAGGGGTCGACGCTGGCGGACGCGGCGCGGCTGCTGGGGGCGCCGGTGCTCGTGGTGGCCCGGGCGGGCCTCGGCACGCTGAACTCCGTCCAGCTGACGGCGGAGGCGCTGCGCGCGCGGGGTCTCGCCCAGGCGGGTGTGGTGATCGGCAGCTGGCCCCGGGAGCCCGGGCTCGCGGAGCGGTGCAATGTGGCCGATCTGCCCGTGGTGGCGGGCGCCGCGCTGCTGGGTGCGATTCCGGCCGGGGCCGGGGAGCTGGCGGTGGCCGGTTTTCGGGCCTCGGCCGGGGGCTGGCTGGGGCCGGAGCTCGGTGGCGCGTGGGACGGTGCGGGATTTGCGCGAGGGGTCGCCTAGGCGCCGCATCGGACCGGCGACGATCGTCGTGGTTTCCGGTCGGGAGGCCGTGCGCGGGGAAGACTCGGGGTAACCGTCGGTCTCACTGAGGAGGGTTCCCATGGTGGGGCGTCCCCTGTCACCTCTGTCACCCCGTAAGGACTCCGCACGGCGCCCGGCCAAGGATGCGGTGCACCATCCGCACTTCGCCCGGTTCTACGCCCGGTTCAGCGTGCGCGCCGAGCCGGTGATGGCTCCCGTGCGGACCGAGTTGCTCGCCGGGCTGTCCGGGCGGGTGCTGGAGGTCGGCGCGGGCAACGGGCTGAACTTCGGGTACTACCCGCGCACCGTGTCCGAGGTCGTCGCCATCGAACCGGAGCGCGGGCTGCGCCAGTTGGCGGTCGACGCGGCGCAGCGGGCGGACGTCCCGGTCGACGTGGTGCCGGGTGCCGCGGAGGCGCTGCCGGTGAAGAGCGAGGGGTTCGACGCCGTGGTGCTCTGCATCGTCCTGTGCAGCGTGCGGGACGTGGAGCGGGCGCTGGGCGAGGTGCGGCGGGTCCTGCGGCCCGGCGGCGAGCTGCGGTTCTTCGAGCACGGGCAGGCGCCGGGGCGCGGCATGCGGGCGTTCCAGTCGGCGCTGGACCGGACCGTGTGGCCGCGCGCCTTCGGCGGATGTCACGTGGGGCGCGACGCGCTGGGCGCGCTGCGGGGCGCCGGGTTCGAACTGGGCGCGTACCGGCGGCTGCTGGTGCCGGAGCGCGGGGTGCGCCTGCCCACGTCGTACTGCGTCATCGGGGCCGCGCGACGGCCGGAGCCCAGTACGCCGTAGGGCTCACCGGCTCCACTTGCGCAGCTCCTTCTCGATGTCGTGGACCGTGGCGCCGCCGTCCTTGACCAGCCGGGCCAGCTCCCGCACCTGCTCCGGGGAGATGACCACCTTGAGGCCGCTGGCGACCAGGTAGGCGTAGGCCACCGCGGAGGCGTACATCGCGTTCGAGCGCTCCAGCGCCGGTACGTGGATGAGGAGTTGGAGCAGTGCCGCGGCGCGGGCGTGCGGGGTGTCGTAGACCGGGATGTCGAATATCTGCGCGGCGTGCCGGGAGACGGCGGCCACCAGGGCGCCCCAGTCGGTGACCTGCGGGTCGCCCGGGGTCTTCTGCTCGGCGACCATGAGCAGCCACGCGAGGTCGATGTCGATGTGCGGTTCACTCAACGGGGCGGCGCCGGCCTTCCGTGTCCGTACCGAACTCTTCCGCGAAGACCGCCTCGTACTGCTTCATGAAGTCGGCGGCCGCGTCGACGAACGTCCGGCCGAGCTCGCCGGCGTCCCGTCTGACCAGCTCCTCGATGTACCGGTTCACGCTCATGCCGCGGGCGAGCGCGCGCTCCTTCGCGGCGCGGGCGGTGTCCTCGTCCACGCGCACGTTCAGCTGGGTCTTCGCCATGACCTCACGCTAGCGCCGATGCGCTAGCACCCGCAAGGCGGGCCGTTCCCGGTTATCCTCGACTTCGACCTGATGCACAACTGACTTACGACGTAAGGGAGTTGGGGTGGGGGATGCGGATGTGGTCACGGGTGTGGTCGCGGCCCGGGCCAGGGGTCTGACCAAGGCGTACGGATCCGGGGAGACCCAGGTCCTCGCGCTCGACGCGGTGGACGTGGAGATCGCCCGGGGACGGTTCACCGCGGTGATGGGGCCCTCGGGCTCGGGGAAATCCACGCTGATGCACTGCCTCGCCGGGCTCGACACGGTGTCGGCGGGCCAGGTGTGGCTGGGTGACACGGAGATCACGGGGCTGAAGGAGCGGGAGCTGACCCGGCTGCGGCGTGACCGCGTGGGCTTCATGTTCCAGTCCTTCAACCTCATCCCGACGCTGAACGCCGCCGAGAACATCACGCTGCCGATGGACATCGCGGGCAAGTCGCCGGACCGGGCGTGGCTGGAGCAGGTCATCGACACGCTGGGGCTGCGGGACCGGCTGAAGCACCGGCCGGCCCAGCTGTCGGGCGGCCAGCAGCAGCGGGTCGCGTGCGCGCGGGCCCTGGCGGCCAGGCCAGAGCTGATCTTCGCGGACGAGCCGACCGGGAATCTGGACTCGCGGGCGGGTCTGGAGGTGCTGGGCTTCCTGCGCGAGGCGGTCGACGACCTGGGGCAGACCGTGGTCATGGTGACGCACGATCCGGGCGCCGCGGCCCACGCCGATCTGGTCCTCTTCCTCGGCGACGGGCGTCTGGTGGACGAGATGCGGGAGCCGACCGCGGAGGCGGTCCTGGAGCGCATGAAGCGGTTCGACGTCGTGCGCGGCGCCATCGGCGACCACCCCTCGCCGCGGACGTAGCCATGCTGAAGGCGACGCTCAGGAGTTTCCTCGCGCACAAGGGACGCCTCGTCCTGTCGGCCCTCGCCGTGGTTCTCTCGGTGGCGTTCGTGGCGGGCAGCCTGATCTTCTCGGACACCGTGGCCCGCACCTTCGACCGGCTCTTCGCGTCGACGTCGGCGGACGTCCGGGTGAGCCCGAAGGAGGACGACTTCGACGAGTCGATCCCGTCCGGCGACGTGCGGACACTGCCCGCGTCGCTGGCCTCCCGGATCGACCGGGTCGACGGAGTCGCCGCCACACACATCGACGCCGAGGTCGAGAACATCACGGTGGTCGACCGGCACAACGACTCGGTCGGCCCGACGACGGGCGCGCCGACCATCGCCACCAACTGGGCGCCCACCGACCGCAGTCCGGTCCGGCTGACGTCCGGGCACGCGCCGCGCGGCGACGGTCAGGCACTCCTCGACGCCGACACCGCGGACAAGAAGCACGTGCGCGTCGGGGACACGCTCACCGTCCTGGCCCGGCCCGGCTCGTTCAAGGTCGAGATCGTGGGCATCGCGACCTTCCGTACCACGAATCCGGGCGCGGCCCTGGTCTTCCTGGACACGGACACCGCGCAGCGCAGGCTGCTCGGCGGCCCCGGGCGGGCCACGAGCATCTCGGTCGACGCGGCGTCGGGGGTCGGCGACGCCGCGCTCAAGCGGAACATCGGCCACGTCCTCGGCACCTCCTACGACTTGAAGACGGCCGACGAGGACGCGAAGTCGGCCGCGGAGGACCTGGGCGGATTCCTCGACATCATCAAGTACGTGATGCTGGGCTTCGCCGGCATCGCCGTGCTCGTCGGGGTGTTCCTGATCGTCAACACGTTCTCGATGCTGATCGCCCAGCGGACCAGGGAGTTGGGGCTGCTGCGGGCGCTCGGCGCGGACCGGCGGCAGGTGCGGCGGTCCGTCCTGACGGAGGCGGTGCTGCTCGGGTTCGTCAGTTCCGCGGTCGGGCTCGGTCTCGGGATCGGGCTCGCGGCGGGGCTCATCAAGCTCATGGGCGTCTTCGGGATGAACCTCAAGTCCACCGAGATGGTGGTCGGTTGGGGCACGCCCGTCGCCGCCTTCGTCGTCGGGGTCGGGGTGACGTTCGTGGCGGCCTACCTGCCGTCGCGGCGGGCGGCCCGGGTCTCCCCCATGGCGGCGCTGGCCGATGCCGAGATCGCCGGTGTGGGGCGGCCGTTGCGGGTGCGGGCCCTCGTCGGAGGGCTCCTCGCGGCCGCCGGGGCCGCCGCGCTCCTCGGCTGCGCCGCCGCGACGCGGACCGCGACGGCGAGTTCCCTGCTCGTGCTCGGCATCGTGCTGACGCTGATCGCCACGGTCGTCGCGGGTCCGCTGCTGGTCCGTCCCGTCATCCGGGTCCTGGGCGCCGCGTTCCCGGCCCTGTTCGGGTCGGTCGGGCGGATGAGCCAGCGCAACGCGCTGCGCAACCCGCGTCGTACCGGCGCCACCGCGGCCGCCCTGATGGTGGGGCTCGCGCTGGTCGCGGGCATGTCGGTGGCCAGCGCGTCCATGAGCAAGTCGTTCGACGACCAGATCGACGAGACGCTCGGCGCCGACTTCACCGTGCAGAACGCCAACTTCGTGCCGTTCCCTCAGGAGGTCACCGAGAAGATCGACGACACCGACGGCGTCGGTCTCGTCGTGCGCCAGCGGTTCACGGCGCTCGCCGTGCGGCTGCCGGACGGGGACCGGGTGAAGACGACCGCCGCCGGGTGGGACGCACGGCTGGACGACGTCGCCCACGTCACGTACGCGCAGGGCACCAGTGCGCAGGCGCTCGCGCCCGGACACATCGCGCTGCAGAAGGAGTTCGCGGACGACCACGAGGTGCGCATGGGCAGCGTGCTGCCGGTGGAGTTCCCCGGCGGGCGGCGGGCGTCGCTCACCGTGGGCGCGCTCACCGACCAGGAGACGAACGACTTCGGGATGCGCGGCGGCTTCTTCGTCGGCCTCTCCACCTTGGTCACATACGTGCCCGGCGGCCAGGACTCGGCGGTCTACGTGAACGCGGCGCCCGGCACCTCCGCCGACACCCTGCGGGCGCGGCTGGAGAAGGCCCTCGATCCGTATCCACAGGTGCAGGTGCGCGACCTCGCCGACTACAAGGCCCTGGTCCACGACCAGATCGCGGTGCTGCTGTACCTGGTGTACGCGCTCCTGGGCCTGGCGATCGTCATCGCTGTCCTGGGCGTCGTCAACACCCTCGCCCTGTCGGTCGTGGAGCGCACCCGGGAGATCGGTCTGCTGCGGGCGATCGGGCTCGCGCGGCGGCAGCTGCGGCGGATGATCCGCCTCGAATCGGTGGTGATCGCCGTGTTCGGCGCGGTCCTCGGGCTCGCGCTCGGCCTGGTGTGGGGCGTGGCGGCGCAGCAGGTCCTCGCCCTGGAGGGCATGGAGGCGCTGGCGATCCCGTGGTCGACGATCGTGGCGGTCGTGGTCGGCTCGGTGCTCGTGGGGCTCGCCGCCGCGCTGCTTCCCGCGCTGCGGGCGTCGCGGCTGAACGTGCTGGCGGCCATCGCCCACGAGTGATGGGATGGGGCGGCCGGACACTCCGTCCGTCCGGCCGCCCCAAGTCGCCCGCACGTGAGGAGAGTTCATGACCCGCCCGTTCCGCTTCGGCGTCAATCTCATCGCTCCCTCGCCCGGCGACGCGTGGCGCGCCACGTGCCGCAGGGCGGAGGAACTGGGCTTCGACGTGATCTCCGTGGCCGACCACCTGGGCATGCCGTCGCCGTTCCCCGCCCTGGTGGCGGCGGCCGAGGCGACGACCCGGCCGCGCCTCGGCACGTTCGTGCTCAACTGCGCGTTCTGGAACCCGGTGCTGCTCGCCCGCGAGGTGGCGACCGCCGTAGCGCTGACCGGCGGCCGGCTCGAACTGGGCCTCGGCACCGGATACGTGCGCGCGGAGTTCGAGCAGGCAGGCGTCGAGTGGGGCACCGCGGGCAGCCGGGTGGACCGGCTCCTGCACACCGTGGAGGAACTGGAGCGGCTGCTGCCCTCGTCCGGGCCCGACGCGCGTCCGCCGCTGCTGATCGGCGGGAACGGGGACCGGATGCTGCGGATCGTCGCCGAGCACGCCGACATCGCCGCGTTCGTCGGCGCCCGCCCGGCCCCCGAGCTGCCCAGCGGCCTCTTCCCGCTGTCGGCCGAGGAGCTGGACGGGCGGGTGGCCGCGTACCGGAAGTTCGCCGCCGACCGGGCCGAACCCGCCGAGCGGAACCTGCTCGTCCAGCTGGTGGACGTCACCGACGATCCGGCCGCCTCGGCGCGGCCCTGGCTGGAGCGCATGCCGACCCTCAGCGAGCAGGACGTCCTGGACTCGCCGCTCGTCCTGGTCGGCAGCGTCGAGCAGATCGCCCGGCGGCTGATCGAGCAGCGGGAGCGGTTCGGGTTCTCTTACATCACGGTCCTGGAGCCGCACATGGAGGTCCTCGCGCCGGTCATCGAGGAGCTGCGCGGGCGGTGACCGTCCGGCATGTGGAATTCGGCGGCGGACGGCGGCCGGCCGGTGATGGGATCGGGCCATGAGCGATCTTCGTATCCGGTCCGCCGCACCCACCGATCTCGACGCCGTCCTGGCGTTCTGGAAGACGGCCGCGGAGGGCACGAGCATCAGCGACGACCGGGCGGGCGTCGAGCGCCTGGTCGCGAGGGATCCCGAGGCCCTGCTGCTCGCCGAGCGCGACGGCGAGCTGCTCGGCACGGTCGTCGCGGGCTTCGACGGCTGGCGCTGCCACCTGTACCGGCTCGCGGTGCGCCCCGACGCCCGACGGCAGGGCATCGGGTCCGCGCTGCTCGCGGCCGCCGAGGAGCGGTTCGTGGCGCTCGGCGGGCGGCGGGGCGACGCGATGGTCCTGGACCGCAACGAGCGGGCGCACCACGCGTGGCAGGCGGCCGGTTACGCGCCCGAGCCGCAGTGGAGCCGCTGGGTGAAGCACCTGCTCGACGACTGAGCGCACCCCGGTGGCCCCCAGGCGACGTGGGGGTACGGGACCGGTAAGGAAATCCGCTTTGCCGACCCTTTACCATGGGTGGGTCACTCGAAATATCTGCGAAAGGTGTGAGCGTCCGCCCATGGGCGAGCCCCCCAGTACCCGGTCCGTCCCCCTGCGCGGCTCCCGCGAGCGCGCGTCCGCCCCGCCCCTGGCCGATCATGGGACGGAGGTGACGACCCGATGACCGAAGTGCTTCTGCTCGCCGTCGCAGTGCTTCTCTCGCTGGCCTGCGGCGCCTTCGTCGCGGCGGAGTTCTCGCTCACGACCGTCGAGCGCAGCGATCTGGAACAGGCGGTCGAGCGCGGTGAGCGCGGCGCGTCCAGCGCCCTGAAGGCCGTACGGAACCTGACGTTCCAGCTGTCCGGTGCCCAGCTCGGCATCACCGTCACCAATCTGGTCGTCGGCATGCTCGCCGAGCCGTCCATCGGCAAGCTCATCGCGGGCCCCCTCGAAGCGATCGGCGTCCCCGAGTCGGCGTCGTCGTCGGTCGCCCTGGTCATCGGCACCGCCCTGTCGACCGTGTTCCTGATGGTCGTCGGCGAGCTGGTGCCGAAGAACTGGGCGATCTCGTCGCCGCTGGCCGTCTCCAAGCGGGTGGCGACGCCGCAACGCTGGTTCAGCGCGGCGTTCCGCCCGTTCATCACCCACCTGAACAACACGGCGAACCGTCTCGTGCGCCGGTTCGGCATCGAGCCGACCGAGGAGCTGGCCTCCGCGCGCGGCCCGCAGGAGCTCATGGCGCTCGCCCGGCACTCCGCCAAGGAGGGCGCCCTGGAGGCGGACACCGCCGAGCTGTTCGTCCGGACCCTGAACCTGGCCGACCTGACCGCGGAGAACGTGATGACGCCGCGGGTCCAGGTCATGGCCCTCGACGTGCAGGCGACCTGCGAGGACGTGGCGAACGCGACCCGGGCCACCGGCCTCTCCCGGTTCCCCGTCTACCGCGGCAACCTCGACACGGTCGTCGGCATCGTGCACATCAAGGACGTGCTCGCCGTGCCCGACCGGCAGCGCCCCCGCAAGGGCGTGGCCGACCTGCTGCGCGAACCGCTGCTCGTCCCCGAGTCGCTGACCGTGGAGCGGCTGCTCGACCGGCTGTCCGGCAAGCGCACGATGGCCGTGGTCATCGACGAGTACGGCGGCACCGCCGGCGTCGCCACCCTGGAGGACATCGTCGAGGAGGTCGTCGGCGAGGTGCGGGACGAGCACGACCCGCACGAGACGCCCGACATCGCCGCGGCCGGCGCCGACGAGCAGGGCCGCACCCTCTTCTCGGCGGACGGCGCCGCCCGCACCGACCAGCTGGCCCGCGTCGGACTGCGCGCGCCCGACGGCCCCTACGAGACGCTCGCCGGGCTCGTCGCGACCGAGCTGGGCCGGATCCCGGACGTCGGCGACAGCGTCGAGGTCGCCGGCTGGCGGCTCGACGTCGTGGACGCGCACGGCCACCGCGCCGCCCGCGTCCTGCTGCACGCCCCGCTGACCGACAGCGCCACCCCGGAGGAGGCCCGATGACCGCGATCCAGCTCCTGATCGGCCTGGCGACCCTCGTCGTCAACGCCTTCTTCGTGGGCGCCGAGTTCGCCCTGATCTCGGTGCGCCGCAGCCAGATCGAACCGCACGCCGAGGACGGCGACCGCCGGGCCCGCAGCGTCCTGTGGGGCCTGCAGCACGTGTCCGCGCTGCTCGCCGCCGCGCAGCTCGGCATCACGCTGTGCACGCTGGTCCTCGGCATCGTGGCCGAGCCCGCGATCGCCCACCTGCTGGAGCCGGTCTTCGACGGCGTCGGCGTGCCGCACGGCCTGGTCCACCCGATCTCGTTCGTGATCGCGCTGACCGTGGCGACGTATCTGCACATGCTGCTCGGCGAGATGGTGCCGAAGAACATCGCGCTCGCCGAGCCGGTGCGCTCCGCGCTGCTCCTCGGCCCGCCGCTGGTGGCCCTGGCGCGCGCCCTGCGCCCGGTGATCTTCACGATCAACGCCTTCGCGAACACGCTGCTCAAGCTGCTCCGTGTGGAGGTCAAGGACGAGGTCGCGGCGACGTTCTCGGACGACGAGCTGGCCCGGATGGTCAAGGACTCCTCGGACGCCGGGCTGATCGACGACCGGGCCCAGGAACGGCTGCACGACGCGCTCGAACTGGGCCGCCGCCCGGTGAAGGAGATCGTCCTGCCGCTGGAGAAGGTCGTCTACGCGCGCGTGGGCGTGACGCCCGAGCAGCTGGAGCGGCTCTCCGCCGAGTCCGGCTTCTCCCGCTTCCCCGTGGTGGACGAGGGCCGGCGCATCGTCGGCTATCTGCACGTGAAGGACGCGCTGGACGCGATGCCGCGCGATCTGCCGTTCCGGGTGCCGGACATGCGGTCCATCGCGCGGGTGCGGGAGACGACGCCGCTGGACGACGTCCTGACCGCGATGCGCGGCAGCCGTACGCACGTGGCCGCGGTGCTCGGCTCGGACGGCCGGCTCGCCGGTCTGGTGACCATGGAGGACGTGCTGCGGGAGCTGTTCGGGCTACCCGTCTGAGGCGACATCCGAGGCGACATCCGAGGCGACAGGGGGCACAGTCGTGAGTCAGCTCGTCCTGAAGGACGTGTCGTACGGATATCCGGACCGGCCGGTGCTCGACCGGGTCTCACTGACGGTGCGGCCCGGCGAGCACGTGGCGATCATCGGCGAGAACGGTTCGGGCAAGTCGACGCTGCTGCGCATCGTGGCCGGTGAGCTGCTCCCCGCCGAGGGGTCCGCGGTCGTGGTCGCCGACGGCGGCACCGGCTACCTCGCCCAGACGCTCCGGCTGCCGCCCGAGGCGACCGTGCGGGACGCCGTCGACGACGCGCTCGCGGACCTGCGCGATCTGGAGCGCCGGATCAGGGCCGCGGAGGCGGAGCTCGGCTCGGCGGACCGGGCCGGGCTCGCCGCGTACGCGGACCTGGTGGCGGCCTTCGAGGCGCGCGACGGCTACCGGGCCGACGCCCGCCTCGAAGCCGCCCTGCACGGGCTCGGCGTGCCCCGGCTGGATCGCACGCGGACGCTCGGCTCGCTCTCCGGCGGTGAGGCGGCGCGGCTCGCGCTCGCCTGTGTGCTCGCCCCGCAGCCCGAGCTGCTGCTCCTGGACGAGCCGACGAACCACCTCGACGACCAGGCGCTCGGCTGGCTGGAGGACCGGCTGCGGGCCCACCGCGGCACCGTCGTCGCCGTCACCCACGACCGGGTGTTCCTCGACCGGGTGGCGGGCGCGATCGTCGAGGTCGACGGGGACCGCCGCTCGGTGGCGCGGTACGGCAACGGCTGGCACGGCTACCTGGAGCAGCGGACGGCGCTGCGCCGCCGCTGGGAGGAGCGGCACCGGGCGTGGCGCGACGAGGTGGAGCGGCAGGAGCGGATCGCCGAGGGGACGGCGGACCGGCTCTCCAGCGGCTGGCGGATGCGGGACAGCAGCTCGTTCGCCAAGTTCTCCAAGCACCAGCGGTCGGTGGAGGGCCAGGTCTCGGGCGTCGTCCGCACCGCGCGCGAGCGGCTGCGCAGGCTGCGCGCCGAGCCGGTGCCGAAGCCGCCTGACCCGCTGCGGTTCACGGCGGGCGAGGGCGCGCTGGAGGGCGGCGGCCATCCGTTCGTACGGCCCGTCGAGGTGACGGACGCCGTGGTGGGCGAGCGGCTCGCGGTGGACCGGCTGGTGCTGGAGCCGGGCTCGCGGACGCTGGTGACGGGGCCGAACGGCGCGGGCAAGTCGACGCTGCTGGCGCTCCTCGCGGGGCGGCTCGTGCCGGATCGCGGCAGCGTCCAGCTGCCGCCGCGCATCGGCTACCTCCCGCAGGAGGTGGCGCACGACGGCGTCGGACTGCCGCTGCTCGACGCGTTCGCGGCCGGGCTCGGCGGGCTGCCGGAGGACCACGCGGAGACGCTCCTGGCCCTCGGGTTGTTCCGCGAGGAGGACCTGTCCGTGCCGGTGCGCGGCCTCTCCGTGGGGCAGCGCCGCCGCCTCGACCTGGCGCGCCTGGTCGCCCGCCCCGCCGATCTGCTGCTCCTGGACGAGCCGACCAACCACGTCTCCCCCGCGCTCGTCGAGGACCTGGACGAGGCGCTCGCCGGGTACGCGGGCACGCTCGTGGTGGTCTCGCACGACCGCAGGCTGCGGGAGCGGTTCGCCGGGGACCGGGTGCGGGTCGCCGACGGGACGGTGCTCGCCGGCGGCTGACGTCAGGCGGCGGGCCGGGCCGGCTCTGCCCGGGCCGTCTCCCCGGTCGGTTCTTCCAGGATGCCGGGGCCGTGCGGTCCGATCCCGGCCGTGCCGACCGCCGTGAGGACGGCGAGCAGGGTCGCGAGGCCCGCGGTGCCGAGCGCGGCCACCCAGTCGACGTCGAGCAGGTTCGTGGCGCCGGCCACGAGGACGGCGGCGAGGGCCTGGGCGAAGGTCCTGATCGCGCGCTCGGCGGTGGCTTTCCAGAAGGCGGTGCTCCACATGGTCGTCTCCCCCGTTTCGTTCGTGCTGCCGTGCCGCTGTGCTGTCTGCTCCTGGAATACCGCGGGGCCGGGCCGCTGCCCAGACCTGCGGCGCACGGAGCTGTGACCGGCCGGGATACCATCACTGGCGCCATGCAGATGAATGCCAAATACACCAGCCTCGTCGCGGTCGGCGACTCCTTCACCGAGGGCATGTCGGACCGGCTCCCGGACGGCTCGTACCGCGGCTGGGCCGACGTACTGGCCGGCCGGATGGCGGCCCAGAGCCCCGGCTTCCGGTACGCGAACCTCGCCGTGCGCGGCAAGCTCATCGGGCAGATCGTCGACGAGCAGATCGATGTCGCCGCCGCCATGAAGGCGGACGTGGTGACCCTCGTCGGCGGCCTCAACGACACCCTGCGCCCCAAGTGCGACATGGTCCGGGTCCGCGATCTGCTCACGGAGGCCGTCGAGAAGCTGGCCCCGTCGTGCGAGCGGCTGGTCCTGATGCGTTCCCCGGGGCGCAACGGTCCGGTGATGGAGCGGTTCCGGCCGCGCATGGAGGAACTGTTCACCTGCATCGACGACCTCGCGGCGCGGCACGACGCCGTGGTCGTCGACCTGTACGGGGCCGCGGCCCTGGGCGACCAGCGCATGTGGGACGTGGACCGGCTGCACCTGACGACGGAGGGCCATCGCCGGGTCGCCGAGGCGGTGTGGCAGACGCTCGGGTACGACGCCGAGTCCGACTGGCGGGCCGCGCTGCCGACCGCGGTCCCGCCGAACTGGGTGACCCGCCGGGTGGCCGACGCGCGCTTCGCGAAGCAGCATCTCGTGCCGTGGATCGGTCGGCGGCTGACCGGCCGTTCCTCGGGTGACGGGCGGCCGCCGAAGCGGGCCGAGCTGACGCCCTGCACCGACCTCGCCGATCCCACCGACGACAGGCCCTAGGTCGTGTCTTCAAAGTGGTTGGAGCCAGAGCAGTGTGGCGGCGAGGGT
>NZ_JAMOLN010000329.1 GCF_024448165.1 Streptomyces longispororuber | reverse complement strand
GCAGCCGGGCCAGCCGATGCCCGGGCAGCCGATGCCGGGCCAGCAGACCCCCGGCCAGCCGGGCCCGCCCGCCGACCCGCGCACCGGTGCCGCCTGGCCGCAGCCCGTGCAGCACGACCAGCGCCAGCCCACGAACGTCGGCGGTGCCCCGCTCGGCTACACGGCGGCGGTCGAGCTGTCGGCCGACCGGCTGCTCAACAACAAGAAGCAGAAGGCGAAGAGCTCCCGCCCCGGCGGCGGCAACAACCGCTTCAAGCTCGGCGGCAAGAAGGAGGAGGCCGAGCGGCAGCGGAAGCTGGACCTGATCCGCACGCCGGTGCTCTCCTGCTACCGGATCGCCGTGATCAGCCTCAAGGGCGGCGTCGGCAAGACGACGACCACCACGGCCCTCGGCTCCACCCTCGCCACCGAGCGGCAGGACAAGATCCTCGCGATCGACGCCAACCCGGACGCCGGCACGCTCGGCCGCCGGGTGCGCCGCGAGACCGGTGCGACCATCCGCGACCTGGTGCAGGCCATCCCGCACCTGAACTCGTACATGGACATCCGCCGGTTCACCTCGCAGGCGCCGTCCGGCCTGGAGATCATCGCGAACGACGTGGACCCGGCGGTCTCGACGACGTTCAACGACGCGGACTACCGCAGCGCGATCGACGTCCTCGGCAAGCAGTACCCGATCATCCTGACGGACTCGGGCACCGGCCTGCTCTACTCCGCGATGCGCGGAGTCCTGGACCTCGCCGACCAGTTGATCATCATCTCGACGCCGTCCGTGGACGGCGCGTCGAGCGCCAGCACCACCCTCGACTGGCTGTCCGCGCACGGCTACGCGGACCTCGTCTCGCGCTCCATCACGGTCATCTCCGGGGTCCGCGAGACCGGCAAGATGATCAAGGTGGAGGACATCGTCAGCCACTTCGAGACGCGCTGCCGCGGTGTCGTCGTGGTCCCGTTCGACGAGCACCTGGCGGCCGGTGCCGAGGTCGACCTCGACATGATGCGGCCGAAGGTGCGGGAGGCGTACTTCAACCTCTCCGCGATGGTCGCCGAGGACTTCGCACGGGCCCAGCAGCAGCAGGGCCTGTGGACCGGGGCGGACGGCAGCCAGCCGCCCACCATGGCCCCGCCGATGCCCGGCCAGCAGCAGTACCCGGGCCAGTACCCCGGCCAGCAGCCCTACCCGGGTCAGCAGCCGCCCGCCCCGTACCCGCCGCAGCAGGGCCAGCCCCCGCAGGGCATGCCGCCGCAGGGCCCGCCGCCCCAGCAGCCCGGTCAGCCCGGTCAGCCGGGTCAACCGGTTCAGCCCGGTCAGCCCGGTCCGCAGCCCGGCTGGCAGGCTCCGCCGCCCCCGCCGCAGGCCCAGGGCCAGCAGCCCGCGCCGCAGCCTCCGCAGCAGCCGGGACCGCCTCCGGGCTGGCAGCAGCAGCCGCCTCCGCAGCAGTAGCAACTCCCGCAAAGGCCCGCACCGTTGGACGGTGCGGGCCTTTTGCGCGCTCTGCCCCAAACCGGGTGCCATGCGCTGGCCTGCACAGCGTCAGAGGTCTCGACCAATGTGCGTGAAATGCAGGTCAACTCGTTATTTCCGCAGGCCACATGGGGTTCACCTGCCGTTGACGTGTGTCAACGGCCGCTGATAGACACACACTTCATTCGAGCTGGAAAACCATCAGGCAACCCATCTGGCAAACCCCTGCTGTGCGAGCGATGCGCGAGGTCACCGACCGATGAACAATGAAGCTCAGCAAGACCGGCACCACAGAACGGCACGCCCCGCGCGCCGCGGTGCGCGGATACTCCTGGCGGCCGGTGCCGCGGCGTTCACCCTGACGGCGGGCCTGGCCACGCCGCTCAACCCGGCCCCCCAACAGGCCGAGGCCAAGGCCGACGGCAAGAAGACGCTCACGGTGGCGGTGGCACAGAGCGTCGACTCGCTCAGCCCGTTCCTGGCGCAGCGCCTGCTCAGTACGAGCATCCTCCGCCTGACGAACGAGTTCCTGACGAACTACGACCCGAAGGACAACCACGTCGTCCCGGGCTTCGCCACCGAGTGGAAGTCGTCGCCCGACAAGCTGACGTGGACGTACACGATCCGTTCGGACTCGAAGTGGACGGACGGCCAGAAGGCCACCGCCAAGGACGCCGCGTTCACGTTCAACAAGATGATGACGGACGAGGGCGCGGCCACCGCGAACGGTTCGTTCGTCGGCAACTTCAAGAAGGTGACGGCGCCCAGCGACACCCAGCTGGTCATCGAGCTGAAGAAGCCGCAGGCGACGATGACGGCGCTCGACGTGCCGATCGTGCCGGAGCACATCTGGAAGGACGTCAAGGACTACTCGAAGTTCAACAACGACGAGAAGTTCCCGATCGTCGGCAACGGGCCGTTCGAGCTCACCGCCTACAAGACCGACCAGTACGTGAAGCTGCGTGCGAACAAGGACTTCTGGCGCAAGTCGGAGAAGCCGCAGTTCGACGAGATCGTCTTCAAGACGTACAAGGACCAGGACGCCGCGGTCGCCGCCCTGCGCAAGGGCGAGGTCTCCTTCGTCGCCGGTTCCCCCGCCCTGACGCCCGCTCAGGCGGCGTCGCTCAAGGGCGAGAAGAACATCAAGGTGAACGAGGGCCCGGGCCGCCGCTTCTACGCCATCGCGGTGAACCCGGGCTGGAAGACCAAGGACGGCAAGAAGTTCGGCGACGGCAACAAGGCGCTGCTCGACAAGCGGGTGCGCCAGGCGCTGTTCCGCTCCGTCGACACCAAGGCCATCGTCGACAAGGTCTTCCAGGGCCACGCCGTGCAGGGCGAGGGCTACATCCCGCCGCGCTTCTCCGAGTACTTCTGGAAGCCGACGGACAGCCAGAAGCTGAGCTACGACACCGCGGCCGCGGGCAAGCTGCTCGACGAGGCGGGCTACCCGCTCAAGGACGGCAAGCGCGTCGGCAAGGACGGCAAGCCGCTCGACCTGCGCATGCTGTGCCACGCCACCGACCCGAACGACAAGGCGGTCGGCAAGTACCTCAAGGAGTGGTGGGGCAAGATCGGCGTCGGCCTCAAGCTGAACTGCGTCGACGACGTCTCCGTGCCCTGGTACGCCGGTGAGTACGACCTCGCCTTCGACGGCTGGTCGGTCAACCCGGACCCGGACTTCGTGCTCGGCATCCACACCTGCGCCGCCCTGCCCATCAAGGCCCGGGAGACCGCGGCCACGGACAACGGCATCTGCGACAAGACGTACGACGACCTCTACAACAAGCAGCTCGCCGAGTACGACCCGGCCAAGCGGGCCGATTACGTCAAGCAGATGGAGTCGTGGCTGTACGACTCCGGGTACATGAATGTCATGGCCTACCCGAACGCGGTGGAGGCCTACCGCACGGACCAGATCAAGTCCATCCAGACGATGCCCACCGCGGCCGGCAACATCTACGGCCAGGACGGGTACTGGAGCTGGTGGTCGGCGGAGCCGGCGACGGCGTCCGACAGCAGTGACTCGGGCTCGTCCAGCTCCACCGGGGTCGTGATCGGGATCGTGATCGCCGCGCTCGTGGTCATCGGTGGTGGCGTCTTCGTGATGAGGCGCCGCCGGACGACGGCGGACGACCGCGAGTAGCACCGGCAGCACGTCCGAGCGGTCAACACCCGCACGAGTAACGAGAGTTCGCATGAACCATGACAGCTGACAGCACTCCGGCGCTCGTGCAGCCCGCGGACGGTCCCGACGGCGACCCGGCTTCGGCCGGGCCGTCGTCGGCCGCCCGCGGCCCGCGGGCCCGTAACACCAAGGCGTACGTGCAGTACGCGGCGGCGAAGATCGCGGGCGCGGTGGTCTCGCTCTTCGCCGTCCTCGTCACCAGCTTCTTCCTCTTCCGGCTCATCCCGAGCGACCCGGTCAAGCAGATGACCGGCGGCAAGCGGGTCTCCGCGGAGCAACTGGAGAACCTGCGCCACCAGTTCGGCCTCGACCAGCCGATGTGGAAGCAGTTCACGTCGTACATCGGCGACGCCCTCACCGGCGACTTCGGCACCTCGTACCAGTTCCACACCCCGGTGATCGACAAGATCGCCGACGCGCTGCCCGCGACGCTGCTGCTGACCGGCACGGCGTACGTCCTGTACTCGGCGCTCGGCATCTGGCTGGGCACCCGCACGGCGTGGCGCAACGGGTCGCGGAGCGACCGCTTCAACACGGCGTTCGCGCTGACCCTCTACTCGGTCCCGTCGTTCTGGCTGGGCCTGCTCCTCATCATCGTCTTCTCCGTCGGCATCGGGCCGATCCCCGGCATGTTCCCGACGGGCGGCCTGGAATCGGGCGGCGAGACCGGGTTCGCGTACGTCATCGACGTCGCGCACCACCTGGTGCTGCCCGTCATCACCCTCGTCGCGGTCGGCTATGCGCAGACGCTGCTCGTCATGCGCTCCTCGCTGCTCGACGAGATGGGCAGCGACTACCTGACGACCGCGCGGGCCAAGGGCCTGCGGGACGACGTGGTGCGCCGCAAGCACGCGGTGCCGAACGCGATGCTGCCCACGTTCACGCTGATGTTCGTGAACCTCGGGCACGTGGTGGCGGGGCAGATCCTGGTCGAGACGGTGTTCTCCTGGCCGGGTCTCGGCGGGCTCTTCTACTCCGCCCTGTCCGTGCCCGATCTCCCCCTGGTCCAGGGCCTGTTCTTCGTCTTCGCCACCGCGGTGATCCTGGCGAACACCCTCGCCGACATCCTGTATCCGCTGCTCGACCCGAGGGTGGGCCGATGACGACGCAGTCCTTGAAGGTGACCAGCCCACGGGCGCTGGCCCGGGCCCGCAAGCGCCAGTCGGCGGCCCGTTTCTGGAAGTCCTACCGCTCGCACAAGGGCGGCCTGTGGGGCCTCGGTCTGCTGTTCCTGATCGCGCTCGTCGCGATCCTCGCCCCCGTCCTGGTGGGCGAGGACTCCCAGTCCGTGACGGACGCGCCGGGCGGCCCGCTGGAGGGCCCGAGCGGCGAATTCCCGCTGGGCACCGACCAGTTCGGCCGCAGCGTGCTCGCGCTCGTGGTCTACGGGGCCCGGGTCTCGCTCACCGTGGGCCTGCTGGCCGCGTTCCTGTGCGTGGCGATCGGCACGGTCATCGGCATCGTCGCCGGGCACTTCCGCGGCTGGTACTCGACGGTCCTGATGCGGATCACCGACTGGTTCCTGGTGATGCCGACCCTGGTCCTCGCCATCGCGCTCGCGACGGTGATGGACCGCTCCATGTGGACCGTGATCATCGCGATCGGCGTGACGACCTGGCCGACCACGGCCCGGCTCGTGCGCGCCCAGACCCTCGCGGTGGAGTCGCGCCCGTACATCGAGCGGGCCCGCGCCCTCGGCGGCGGCCACGGCCACATCATGACCCGGCACGTGCTGCCGAACGTGATGCCCCTGGTCCTCGCCCAGACCACGATGATCATCTCGTCGGCGATCCTCACGGAGGCGACGCTGGCCTTCCTCGGCCTGTCCGACCCGACGATCACCTCCTGGGGCGGCATGCTCCAGGACGCGCGCGAGGCGGGCGCGGTCAGCGCGGGCGACTGGTGGTACCTGGCACCGCCCGGCATCGCCATCGCCGTCGTGGCGCTGTCCTTCACGCTCTGCGGACGCGCGGTCGAGTCCGTCCTCAACCCGAAGCTGGGGGTGCGGTCATGACGCTGCTAGAGGTGAAGGACCTCGAAGTGACGTACGCCGGCGGGGCGCAGGCCGTCCGCGGCGTGAACCTGTCCGTCGCGGCGGGCCAGAAGCTCGGCATCGCGGGCGAGTCGGGCTGCGGCAAGTCGACCCTGGCGCTCGCCCTGCTCCGTCTCCTGCCGGCCGGCACGAAGGTGTCCGGCGAGATCCTGCTGAACGGCGAGGACGTCCTCGCCATGAAGTGGGGGCGGGTCCGTGCCGTCCGCTGGGCGGGGGCGTCGATCGTCTTCCAGGGCGCGATGCACTCGCTGAACGCGGTGCACCGGGTCGGCGACCAGATCGCCGAGCCGATCCTGCTGCACAAGAAGGCGACGCAGGCGGGCGCGAAGAAGAAGGTGGCCGAACTCCTGGAGCACGTCGGCCTGCCGGCCGCGCGCGCGGAGTCCTATCCGCACGAGCTGTCCGGCGGCCAGCGCCAGCGCGTGATGATCGCGATGGCGCTCGCCTGCGAGCCTGAACTGATCATCGCGGACGAGCCGACCACCGCGCTCGACGTGATGATCCAGGCCCAGATCCTGCGCCTGATCGAGCAGTTGGTGGCGGAGCAGGACCTCGGCCTGATCATGATCAGCCACGACCTGGCGGTCCTCTCGGACACCTGCGACCGGCTCGCGGTGATGTACGCGGGCCGCGTGGTCGAGGAGGGCCCCGCCCTGGAGGTGTACGAGAACGCGGTGCACCCGTACGGCAAGGCGCTCTCGGCGGCGTTCCCGACGATCGGCGACCCGGCGTCCCGGTTCGCGCCGCGCGGACTGCCCGGCGACCCGCCCGACCCGTCGGCGCTGCCCTCGGGCTGCACCTTCCATCCGCGCTGCCCGGTGGCGCTCGACGTGTGCGCCGCCGAGGACCAGGCGCTGCGGGAGGCGGGGCCCGAGCGGCGGGCGGCATGCGTCCACGTGGGCCCGACCGACGCCTCCACCTCGGCAGTCGACGCAAGGAGCACCACGGCATGACCACACAGACGCTGCTGAGCGCCGACCAGCTGAAGGTGACGTTCCCCGGCCGGCGCGGCGCCCCCGAGGCCCGGGCCGTGGACGGCGTCGACCTGGACATCGCGCCGGGCGAGATCGTGGCCCTGGTCGGTGAGTCGGGCTGCGGCAAGACGAGCCTGGCGCGCACCCTGCTCGGCCTGGAGCGGCCGACGTCCGGGCAGGTCACGTTCGGCGGGAAGCCCCTCGACTACGCGTCGCGGGCGCTCAAGGCGTACCGCAAGCGGGTCCAGCTGGTCCTCCAGGACCCGAGCGGCTCGCTCAACCCGCGGCACACCGTGTACGACGCGGTGGCCGAGGGGCTGCGCATCCACGGCTACCCGGGCGACGAGCGCGAGGCCGTCTCGAACGCCCTGTCCCGGGCGGGGCTCCGGCCGCCGGAGCGGTTCTTCCTGCGCTATCCGCACGAGCTGTCCGGCGGCCAGCGCCAGCGCGTCGTCATCGCGGGCGCGCTGGTCCTGGACCCGGAGCTGATCGTCGCGGACGAGCCGGTGGCGTCGCTGGACGCGTCGGTGCGCGGGGAGATCCTCGCGCTGATCCTGAAGCTGCGGGACGAGCTGGGTCTGTCGGCGCTGGTCGTCACGCACGACCTGGGGCTCGCGTGGAACATCGCGGACCGGGTGGCCGTGATGTACCTGGGCCGGATCGTGGAGACGGGCAAGGTCGAGGATGTCCTGACGTCGCCTCAGCACCCGTACACACAGGCCCTGTTGTCGGTGCTGCCGGAGGCTCCCGGTGACCCGGTGGTGCTCACCGGCGAGCCGCCGGACCCGTCCCGCATCCCCGGCGGCTGCCGCTTCCACGCCCGCTGTCAGGTGCTCGCCGGCGGGGAGGCGGAGGCGGCGGGCGTCGCGGACGCGTGCCGCACGGTGGACCTGCCGGTCTTGACGGGTGGGCGTGAGGCACAGGTGGCGTGCCACTGGGCCCACGCCCGGGTTTCGGAGGGGGCGCCGTAGCTTCGCCGCTTCGTGGGCGGGTGCGGGCCCGGTGGGGCTTCTCGCGCCCCGCCGCGGGGCGCGAC
>NZ_JAMOLN010000328.1 GCF_024448165.1 Streptomyces longispororuber | reverse complement strand
GCAGCACATGTGAAGCGGTCGCAATCTCTTGGCTCGGAGGGGTTGTGGCCGCTTCTTCCGGCCTGCTAGAAATCTTAGCGCTAAATCATTTAGCGCTAAGTCATATCCATCGGGGTCGGCAGGGCCGCAGGAGGGCCGAATGAGTACCAGCGTCACGCCCGACGCCGCGCGGCAGGGCATCGCGGCGCGCCTCGAACGGTTGCCGATGTCCCGCTGGCAGGTCAGGGTGCGCCTCGCCATCGGCGTGGTCACCTTCTTCGAAGCCCTCGACCAGCTGCTGATCGCCTGTCGGCACCTCACCCCCGATGGCGAAGCCGCGTGCAGTCTGCTGATGGCCGGCTGCACCTCACTGCTGCCGTTCCTGGCCCTCCGGTTCGTGCCGGACGGCCCGACGGCGCTGAGCGTCCTCCTGCTCGGCACCGGCGCGGGCCCTTGCCCGGCGCCCGGGCGGCAGGGCGCCTCCACCGCGGTCGTCGTCGGGGACCGGACGTATCTGGTGGACGCCGGTTACGGCGCGCTGCGCAAGTACGCGCAGGCCGGGCTGCGCCTCAGTGACCTGCGCGCGGTCTTCCTCACCCACCTGCACTCCGACCACACCGCCGACCCGTTCAACCTGTTCCTGCTCGGCTGGGGTCCGGCCGACCACGGCGTGAACAAGCCGGTCCACATCGCGGGCCCCGGCCCCGACCGCATCCTGCCTGACCATCCGCAACCCGGCACCGAGGGCCTGCTCACCCACCTCCTCGCCGCCTTCGGCCAGGATGCCGCCGTGCGCCTGCGCACCAGCGCGCGCACTCCGCTCGCGGACCTCGTCCGGCCCACGACCTGGTGTCCCCGCCGGCCGGCCAGGACGTGCTCGTGTACGAGGACGACCGGGTGCGGGTCACCGCCCGCGAGGTCCCGCACCCGCCTCTGCACCAGAGTTTCGGCTACCGCTTCGAGACAGAGGAGGGCATCGTCGCCTTCTCCGGCGACACCGCGTACAGCCACAGCGTTGGCGAACTCGCCGCAGGCGCAGACCTGCTGGTCCACGAAACCATGGAGCCCGACTTCTCCCGAGGCCTCGGCTACTCCGACCGCCTCCTCGACTTCCAGACCGCCTCCCACACCGCGCCCGGTGACGTCGGCAGGCTCGCCACCGCGGCCGGAGCACGCCACGTCGCCCTCAGCCACACCGGCCCGCCGGACCCGCGCGAGGTCGGTGACGACGACTGGACCCGCAAGGTGGCCGCGACCTACACCGGCCCGGTCGTCGTCGGGCACGACCTGACTCGCCTCGTCCCCGTTCGTTGAACCGCCCTTCCCTTCCTCGAGTTACACGGAGAACCGCACCATGCACGCGAACAACCAGCACGCCCCGACTCACCCGCGCCAAGGCGGCCCGACGGACGGCGGGAGGCTCACCGTCGGCATCGTGGGCGGCGGGGTCGGCGGCCTTGCGGCCGCGATCGCCCTGCGCAGGGCGGGTCTGGAACCGGTCGTCTTCGAGCAGGCGGCACGCTTCGGCCGCGTCGGCGCCGACATCAACCTCACGCCCAACGCGGTCAAGGCCCTCGACGGCCTAGGGGTCGGCGCGACACTGCGGCGGACGGCGGCCCGCCCCACCCACCGTCTCAGCCGGAGCTGGGACACCGGGGAGGAGACCTCCCGCATCGAGATGGGCGACGAGGCCCAGACCCGTTACGGAGCTCCGCAACTCACCATGCACCGCGCGGACTTGCTCGCCGCCCTGGAAGACGCGCTGCCGCCCGGCACGGTCCGCTTCGGCAGCCGGCTGATACGCACCGTCGAGCACACCGATGGTGTCACCGCGACGTTCGAGGACGGCTCCGAGACGGACGTCGACATCCTGGTCGGCGCCGACGGCATCCACTCCGTCGTACGCACCGACCTGTTCGGCCCGGAAACGCCCCGGTTCACCGGTCTCGTCGCCTACCGTGCCGTGGTCTCCGCCGGGCGCCTCGAAGTCCCCGGCATGGACACCTTCACCAAGTGGTGGGGACCCGACCCGGCCACCCAGCTGGT
The DNA here is from genome assembly GCF_024448165.1 of Streptomyces longispororuber. Lineage (GTDB taxonomy): Bacteria > Actinomycetota > Actinomycetes > Streptomycetales > Streptomycetaceae > Streptomyces > Streptomyces longispororuber_A. The sequence goes on along the minus strand of NZ_JAMOLN010000328.1, from coordinate 5,698 downwards.
CACCTTCCCCCTCAACCGGGGCCGGGACCTGTTCGTCTTCGCGACCACGGCCCAGGAGAGCTGGCAGCACGAGTCCTGGACCACCCCGGGCGACGCCGCCGAACTCCGCTCCCACTACGGGGACTTCCACCCCGAGGCGCGCGCCGTCCTCGACGCCTGCGACGAGGTCCTCAAGTCCGCCCTGTACGTCCGTGACCCCCTGCCCTTGTGGTCGTCGGCCCGCCGCACCCTGCTCGGCGACGCCTGCCACCCGATGACACCCTTCATGGCCCAGGGCGCCGCCATGGCCATCGAGGATGCCGTCGTCCTCGCCCGTGCCCTGGCCACCGCCGACCCCCGCTGCCCGGAACCGGCCCTGAAGTCGTACGAGACCACCCGCCAGGACCGCACCGCCCGTGTCCAACTCGGCTCCCGAGGTAACGACTGGCTGCACACCTCGGGCAACGGGGACTGGGTGTACGCGTATGACGCCTGGACGGTGGCCTTGGGCTGAGAACGGTGATCCGCGCGGGGGACCTCGCCTGGTCGGCGGCGCCGCCGACCAGGTGCGCGCGGGGAGTGATTCCCCGGGATGGTCCGGAGGGGCCCCGGGCCGCCTGTGGGTCCGTCGGGCCGAATCGCCGGCGTTCGCGAGGAGGATGCTCGCGGTGGCACGGCTCGCGGACACCGGCGGTCTGTCGGCCGCCGACAGGCCACAGCTGCAGATGGACCTCGCGGACGCGGGACGTGACTGCCGAGCCGCTACGGAGCGCATGATGGACCTGCACGGCGCCAGCGGGTTCACCAACTCGAACGTGCTCCAGTGGTACTGGCGGGACATCGCTGTGGCCGGCCGTCACCCGCACCTCGCGGTCGAGTCCTACGGCACGACACTGGTCGAGCGCCTTGACCACTCCTGTGCCTCACCCGGGTGCCGAAGGCCAGTGCGTGCGGAGTGGCCTCTGCAGGCCGCGACGCCGGGCGAGACGTCGATGCCGGCGGCAAGAAGATCCGCGGTGAACGCGACAGTCGTGTACTGACTGCCCGCATCCGAATGACGAACCAGGTCTGGAACAGCCGGAGTTGCGGCGCTGCCCCGGCGTCGGATGTGGTGCGGATCCTCTTGCCTCGTCGGCGCCCTGGAGACCGAGATCGCGCATCATCCGAGCGACGGTGCGGCGGGCCGCCGAAGTTGACCTGGGTCAACCCGAGCGCTGTGGCACGACGTCCTCCTCACCGGCACCGGCCCGCGGACACCTCCTTGGCGACCTCACGCACCTGAGGTCAGCAGCGCGGCCTCAGTCCGTCGACGACGATGGTGAGCATGCGGTCGAGTTGGGCGCGCTGCTCTGGTGCGCCGGCCACGGCGAGCACGCTGGCGAGGATGCTGCCGACGTCGACCGGATCGATGTCGTCGCGCAGTTCTCCTGCCTCGGCGCCGGCCTCGAGCACCATGCTCAGGACTTGCTGGACCTCGTCGCAGACCGGTCCGGTTCCGAAGCGTCCGGATGCGCTCATGGCGACCAGGGCTTCGCAGATGCCGCGCCGTTCGCCCGCCCACTCGGCGAAGCGGTGCATCCAGGCGTGAAGGGCCTCTGCGGGCTGTTCGGCGTCGAGGAGGGCTCGTGCGTCATCGCGCAGCGGACGGATCTGGTCGCGGTAGACCTCTTCGACGAGGTCCTCTCGGGTGGGGAAGTGCCGGTAGAGCGTGCCGCTTCCCACGCCCGCACGTTTGGCGATCCCGTCCAGCGAGATCGCCTGTCCGGAGGCGAAGGCTTCGGCCGCGGTGGCGATCAGGTGCTCGCGGTTGCGGCGGGCGTCGGCGCGCAGGGCGCTTCGTGGAGCTGTCATGGCCTTCCGATCAGGAGCGTCGGGTGAGGGGCGGGAAGCAAATCGGGGACGTCTCCGTTTAGTGTACTGTCAGGGAACCGGGGACCTCCCCGTTTACTGATGGTGTTCGACTCGGCCCACTCGACGAAAGGCCCGCCATGCCCGCAGCACTCATCACCGGCGGTACGACCGGAATCGGCAGGGCGACCGCCGAGCTCCTGCACGCCCGTGGCTACCAGGTCGCTGTCACTGGGCAGGACCCCGACTCCCTGGCACGGGCACGGCGCGAGCTTCCTGACGACGTACTCGTCGTCCAGTCCGACGCAGGCATCCTGGCCGACACCGACGCTCTCGTGGCAACGGTGGCCGAAGGCTTCGGGTCTCTCGATCTGCTCTTCCTCAACGCGGGGATCTTCCGCCCCGCACCGGTCGCCGGCATCGGAGCCCGTCGTGACGCGGATCCTGCGCGGAGCCAGTTCGAGTGCGAGCGAGGGCAGCATCGCCAGTAGGGCGCCGCGCGTGGCTGCCCCCAGCAACGCCGTGAGTCCCGGGGCGACCGAGACCTCGCTGTTCGACAAGCTGGAAATTCCCCAGAGCGGCCGGGGCGCCATACGTACGAAGATCCCGTTCGAGCGCTTCGGATCCGGCCAGGAAATCGCGGAAGTCGTCGCCTTCCTCGCCTCGGACGCCGCCGGATACGTCACCGGTCAGGACATCGCCGTGGCCGGCGACTACGGGCTCGGCGCCTGAAATACGGACAGGTGCCGGCCACCAGCCCGCACCTCTCGAACACCACGCACCACAACCAACAGGAGAACACGATGCCGCTCACTCTCGACACCTACCGACTGCTGGGCCGTTCCGGCCTGCGGGTCTCACCGCTGGCGCTGGGCACGGCAACCTTCGGCACCGAGTGGGGCTGGGGCGCCGAACGCGAGGGCGCGCGCAAGCTGTTCGAGCGCTACACCGAGCTCGGCGGCAACTTCTTCGACACTGCCAGCACCTACACCAACGGCAGTTCCGAGCGTCTGCTGGGCGAGTTCGCCCGCGGCGAGCGCGAGCGCCTGGTGCTCGCGACGAAGTACTCGACGCTGCGTCAGCCCGGTGACCCCAATTCCGGTGGCACGCAGCGCAAGAGCATGCTCGCATCGGTGGAAGGCAGCCTGCGGCAGCTCGACACGGACTACATCGATCTGCTCTATCTGAACGTCTGGGACTTCAGGACTCCGGTGGAGGAGATCCTGCGCGGCCTGGACGACCTGGTGAGGCAGGGCAAGGTTCTCTATGTGGCGATCTCCAGCGCCCCGGCTTGGCAGGTGTCGCGCATGCAGGCGATCGCCGACCTGCGTGGCTGGTCGCCGCTGGTCGCGCTGGAGACCGAGTACAGCCTGATCGAACGTACCGCAGAGCGCGACCTCATCCCCATGGCGCGCGAGATGGGCCTGGGCGTGGTGCCCTTCTCCCCGCTGGGCGGCGGGCTGCTCACCGGCAAGTACAGCCGGGACGACCTGAACCCGGCGGGCGCCGTCGCCGGCGAGACCGCCAGCAGCCGCAAGAGCCTCAACGCAGCCCTGGGCATGGTCACCGAACGCACCCTCGCCATCGCGGACGTGGTGAAGGAGGTGGCCGCGGAGCTGGGGCGCACACCCGCCCAGGTCGCACTGGCCTGGACCTTGCACGCCCCGGGCGTGACGGCACCCGTCATCGGCGCCCGCACCATCGAACAACTCGAGGACAACCTGGGCGCCCTGCAGGTCGACCTCACTCCTTCCCAGCTGGCCCGCCTCGACGAGGTCAGCGCCATCGACCTCGGCAACCCGCACGCCCTGCTCGCCAGCGACCACATCCGCACGGTCACCTCGGGCGACATGAAGGTCGAAACCCGGCGCTGACGCCGTGCACGAACGTCGATGTCCATACACACAGCCACGCATTCGGCGATGGAACGGAGCAACCTCGGCATGAGTGAGTACAGCGACAAGAATGTCGTGATCACGGGCGGCAGCAGCGGAATGGGACTCGCGGTGGCGGAGCTCCTGGTACAAGGCGGAGCCCGCGTGGTGATCACCGGCCGGTCTCAGACCAAGCTCGACGCGGCGCGCGAGCGGATCGGCAAGAATGCCGTGGCCGTCCGGGCCGATGTGGCCTCACTGTCCGACCTGGACATGCTCGCCGACCGTGTGAAGAGCGAACTCGGCACGATCGAGGCTCTCTTCGTCAACGCCGGCGTCTCACCCCTCACACCTCTGGAGTCGACGACCGAGGAGGCCTATGACGAACTGTTCGCGATCAACGTCAAGGGCGCCTTCTTCTCGGTGCAGAAGCTGGCCCCGCTGCTGAGTGCGAACGCCGGCGTCGTCCTCACCACCTCGATCGCCAACGCCATCGGCGTGCTGGACACCAGCGTCTACGCAGCCGGCAAGGCGGCGCTGCGCTCGATGGCCCGCACCCTCTCCCGCGAGCTGCTTCCGCGAGGAATCCGTGTCAACGCGATCTCCCCGGGTCCCATCGACTCGGGGATCCTGGAAACGATGAACCTGTCCGAGGAGGCAGTCGAGCAGTTCAGAGCGGAGCGGACCGCGAGCAACCCCATGAAGCGCTACGGAACCGTCGAGGAGTTCGCCAAGGCAGCCGCATTCCTTGCCTTCGACGCCACGTACACCACCGGAATCGAGCTGGCTGTGGACGGCGGTGAGACCCAGCTCTGAACCAGGCCTGCGGTCCCGCCACGGGCGCGCCTGATGCGAGTTGGGCACCGTCGAGCTCAGGGGATGAGTCCTCCGTTCACGGCGCGGTGGAAGAGCCGTCGGTGCCATTCGTCTGCTTCTGGCCCAGGGTCGGTGGCCAGAACGGGGTTCGGGCCGGTTTCGATCAGGTGCAGGAGCGTCCAGGCGACGCCGTAGCAGTCGTCCGGGCCGAGGCGGAGGTCTTGACGTTCTGGCGTCGATCACGCAGACCGCCGGGTGGGGGCGATTCCGGCGGTCTGCGATCTCGCGAAGTAGCCGTGGAGGGTGTTCCGGTTCGGGACGTCGTGTGGCGGATGGCGGCACAGTGTCGGTCCACCGCCCAGGGTCCAGCCGTCGCTCGCGCCCTCTTGTGCGGACTCGGGTCAGACGGTCTCGATGCGCCACCTGCTGTCGGCGGTGCCGTCGTCGGACGTCTGGATCGCGAAGGCCCCGACGGCGCTGGAGTCGCCTGCGACGGCGAGCAGTTTGCCGCTGTGGACGTTACGGATCTTGTGGGTGCTGTCGCCTTGGTCGAGCAGTGTCCACAGATGGTCCGCCGTGCCGTTGCCGGCCCATTGCAGAACGCTGGCGTCGTCCGCGGTGGACATGTCCCGCACGCCGAGGACCGTGCCGCTGTTGGCGTTGCGAATACGGACTGGCTCCCCGTCGTCGATCAGTTCCCAGTCGTGGTCGGCGGTTCCGCTGTCGGTCCATTGGAGGGCGCGGCCTCCGTCGGCGGTGGACATGTCCTGGATGCCCAGTTCCAGTAGACGGTGTAATAGAAGCCGTGTGCTTCGTGGAACGGGCCCAGGTCCACCGCGGAGCCGTTCGCCGTCGCGGTGACTCCCTACGGAACCGGCTGAGTTGACTGAACACGGAGGGCGCTCCCATGAGAGGTGCCCTCCGTGTATTCATGGGGTCGGTAGACGTCGAAGCCGCAGACAACAGCACTCGACCCTTCTTGTGGTCAAGTCCTCAGCCCCGGGGCGGTAGAGCTCGGCGATGACCGTGGCCCGTGTCGCCCGCCGCGGCATTGACGGCCAACGGCTCGGGCGCCGCGGCCGGACGTCGAACGCACCACGGCCTGGCGCGTCGGCTGCCGCCGACTCCACTGCCGATTGGAGGCGGTGGGTCCCCTCACGGTGCCGGAGCCGACTCGGGTT
>NZ_JAMOLN010000327.1 GCF_024448165.1 Streptomyces longispororuber | reverse complement strand
CAGGAGTGGTCTCGGGGGGTGTCCTCGTTGCGGGACGGGTCGGGTTCTTGGGTGGAGCCGCCTTCGACGAAGTGCACGCCGATGGGGTCGCCCTCCGTCTCCAGGCTGTCCCCCGGACCGATCCGGATCTCGAACTCGCCGCCGTACTTCTCGTGGCCCGCGACGACGGCCGCCTCGACGACCTCGATGCCCATGTCCCCGCGGACGATCAGCGGGTCCTGGCGCAGGTCGCGCATGAGGGCCACGCACATGCCGATCATGACGAGGGTGAAGGGGGCCGCGACGAGGATCGTCAGGTTCTGCAGGCCCGTGAGGGCGTTGTCCGAGCCGTCGCCGATGAGGAGCATGACCGCGGCCACCGCACCGGTCACCACGCCCCAGAAGATGACCACGAAGCGGCCCGGTTCGAGCGCGCCCTTCTGGGACAGGGTGCCCATCACGATGGAGGCCGCGTCGGCGCCCGACACGAAGAAGATGCCGACCAGGATCATCACCAGGAGGCTGGTCGCGGTCGCGATGGGGAACTCGTGGAGGACGCCGAAGAGTTGAGCCTCCGGAGTGGTGGCGTTGCCCAGCTGCCCGTGCTCCTGCATCTTCATCGCCGTACCGCCGAAGATCGCGAACCAGAGCAGGCTGACCGTCGAGGGCACGAGGATGACGCCGCCGACGAACTGGCGGATCGTGCGGCCGCGGCTGATGCGCGCGATGAACATGCCGACGAAGGGCGTCCAGGAGATCCACCACGCCCAGTAGAAGACCGTCCAGCTGCCCAGCCAGTCGGCGACGCCCTTGCCGCTGGAGGCCTCGGTGCGGCCGATGAGCTGGGGCAGGTCACCGAGGTAGGCGCCGAGGGAGGTCGGCAGCAGGTCGAGGACGATGATCGTGGGTCCGGCGATGAAGACGAAGACCGCCAGGATCAGGGCGAGCACCATGTTGGTGTTCGACAGCCACTGGATGCCCTTCTCCACCCCGGAGACGGCGGAGGCGACGAACGCGACGGTGAGCACCGCGATGATCGCGACGAGCAGGCCGGTGTTCGCGTCGTCCATCCAGTTCAGGACCTCGAAACCGGAGCCGATCTGCAGCGCGCCGAGCCCGAGGGACGCGGCCGAGCCGAACAGCGTCGCGAAGATCGCGATGATGTCGATGACCCGGCCCCACGCGCCGTGCGCGCGCTGCTCGCCGATGAGCGGGACGAAGACGGAGGAGATGGTCTGTCGTCTGCGGCGGCGGAAGGTGCTGTAGGCGATGGCGAGTCCGACGACCGCGTAGATCGCCCAGGGGTGCAGCGTCCAGTGGAAGAGCGTGGTCGCCATGGCCGTCTCCATGGCCTCCGCGGCGTCCGCCGGTTCCGTGCCGGGCGGCGGCGTCGTGAAGTGCGCCAGCGGCTCACTCACTCCGTAGAACATCAAGCCGATGCCCATGCCGGCGCTGAACATCATGGCGACCCAGGAGACCGTGCGGAACTCCGGCTCCTCGCCCTCCTTGCCGAGGGTGATCTTCCCGTAGCGGCTGATGGCCAGCCAGAGGGCGAACACGACGAAGCCGCTGGCGGCGAGCATGAACGCCCAACCACCGTTGTGGATCAGACCGTTGAGGAGCCGGGTGGAGACACTCTCCAGGTTGTCGGTGGCGACGGAGCCCCAGACCACGAAGGCCAGGGTGAGCACGGCGGTGACGCCGAACACGATCCGGTCGGTGGCGGGGCTCCGGCCGCCGGTTGCGCCCTCGTCGGGGACGGGCGCGTCGGTGGGTGGTTTCTGAGGGGTTGTCACCCTTTACGGCCTACCACACCTGACGCGCCTCACACCCGTTCAGCAGCTGGTGTCGGGCTCCCCTTCCGTCACGTGGTACGGAGCGCGGCTGTCGAGGAGCAGCGCGACGAGCGCCCGCGCGGACTGCCGCAGCGGCACATAGGCTCCGCTGCCCGACTCCCGGACGGTTATGCCGTGCAGATCCAACTCGTCCTTGAACTCGGCGTACTGGGCCTGGGTGAGGCGGTAGCCGCAGGGCGGGTCCTGGATCGTGTCGGCGGGGTCGGCGGGGTCGTTGTCGGCGCCGCCGACGTAGATCGGCCCGGTGTCCCGGAACCCGGCGGCACGGGCCGCCGAGGTCGCGGCCTCGATCCTGCCGAGCCGCTCCCCGGTGAAGGAGAACAGGCCGCCGAGCGCCGCCAGTTGGGAGTCGCGGCGGCGCCGGTTGTTCAGTGACTCGTCGGCCTCCTCGGCCGGGGTGCCGGGGTCGACGCGGCTCTCGATGAGCAGGCCGAGCGCGTGCTTGACGCCGGACATGTTGCGCAGGATGCGCTCCTGCCCGTCGCCCGCGGTCTGCTTGATCGGATCGCCGGTGACCGGGTCGGTCCAGATGCCGTACGTGCCCGTGGAGTAGCCGGAGCCGTTCGCGGCCGGGCGGACGTAGCCCTCGGACAGGGTCTCGGCCTCGTCGTGGACCTTGGCGTCGGTGTTGAGGTTGCGCGGCCAGAGGTCGAAGAGGTCCTTGTCGTAGTACCGCGGGGTGGCGCCGTACTCGTGCAGGTCGTAGATGACGTCGGGCTTCCGGTCGCGGATGACGGCCGCCATCGCCCGCGCCTCGGCCGTTTCGAGGGCGAGATGGTCGCGGTTGATGTCGATGCCGTCGGAGTTGCCGCGGGTGTCGGCGGCCCGGCCGTCGGGGTTGGCGGTGGGCACGACCAGCAGGGTCGTGCGGGACAGGAACCGCTGGGTCGCCGGGTCCTTGGCGTACGCGAGGTCGCGGATCTCGGTGAGGCACGCCTCGCGGCCGGACGGTTCGTTGCCGTGCTGGCTGCAGATCAGCAGCACCGTGTTCGCGGTGCGGTGGGCCCCGATCCGGACGAGCTGGACCGGGCGGTTCTGCTTCGTCGTGCCGATGGTCGAGACGGCGACGCGGTCGGACGCCTTGTCGACGGCCGCGAGGAGCCGCTGCTCCTCGGGCTGACTGGTCCAGCGGGCGCCGTTCGTCTGCTCGAAGCCGGTGCGCGGGACGGTCGAGGTCGCCTGGGCGGGGGCCGTCGCCACCAGGGGCGCGGCGATCGCCGCCGCGGCGGTGGCCAGGGCGATCGTGCGAAGACGCGGGGTCATCGGTTGCTGCCTCCCGGGACGGGGCGGTCCTGGCGGAACGGGCTCACGCCGTCCGCCCCGGTCGAGCGGGGGGCGGCGGAGTGGGTGCCGGCGGTGGCCGCCGCGAAGGCGCCGGCTCCGCCGACGACGGGCACACGGGCCGCGGAGCGGGCCAGGTCGAGCGTCAGGGTCGGCTTCGTCGACGGCGGGTCGATGAGGTCCTTGTCGGTGCCCGCGACGATCAGGGCGAGCCGGTGGCCCTTGGGTACGACGTGGTCGGCGGCGGCCAGCGAGATCGTGAGCGTGTAGGGCTTGCCGGGGGTCAGCGGGCGGCCCTTGGCCGGGTTCGCGTAGGTGCCGAGGTCGGCCCAGCCGCGGCTGAACACCGTCGCGTCGACGTCGGCGGTCGCGGTCCGCGTGTTCTTGAAGCAGGAGCTGTCACCGGTGGTGCTGGGGCCCCAGCAGCTGCGGTCGGTGAGCGTCGTGATGCCTTCGCCGGCGCCCGCGTAGTCGCGGATCGTGGCGGGGCCGAGGTCGACGAGGACGGCGCTCAGGTGGGCGGTGGCGGTCGTCGGGGTCGCGGTGACCGTGACCTCGGAGGAACCGGACAGCCGCAGGTCCTTGCCGAGCGGGCGGCTGATGAAGCCCGCCTTGGCCGACGTGCCGGTATCGATCCGGGCGGCCCAGTCGGTCTCGCTCAGCGCCGGGTCGTCGGTGAACGTCTCGGTGCCGGAGCCCTTCTTGAGGCCGAGCGTGCCGACGCCGGCCCGGTCGCCCTTGCCCGGGCGCAGCGCGGTGGTGGCGGTGGTGCGCGGCGGCCAGACCTTGTCGGTGGTCCAGTGGTCGGGGGTGCGCTCGATGTCGGCCATCGGCTCGCGGTCGATGCCGTTGTCGTAGCCGAGGAGTTCGTGGTCGAACCAGCGGTGCAGGGTGTCGACCCAGGCGCCGCGGCGGTAGTCGAACGGGTCGACGTGGCCGGTCTGCGACAGCCAGATCTTGCGGTCGACGCCGTTCTTCGCGAGCGCCTCCCACCACTGGCCGAAGTGCTTGGCGCGGACGTTCAGGTCCTGCATGCCGTGGACGACGAAGACGCTGGCCTTCACCTTGTGGGCGTCCTTGACGTAGTCGCGGTCCTCCCAGAGGCCGGTGACGTCACCGCTTCGGGGCGCCTCGTCGACCAGTCGCTGCTGGACGGCGGCGCAGCGGGCGCGGGCGTCGGGGCTCTCCACGTAGTCGGACAGCCACTCGGGGCCCGAGTCGTAGAGCGGGGCGCCCTGCTGGAAGTAGTAGTCGTACCAGGAGGAGATGCCGCCGATCGGGACGATCGTCTCCAGGCCCTCGACGCCGGTGGCGGCGACTCCGTTGGCGATCGTGCCGTCGTAGCTCTTGCCGATCATGCCGGTGCGGCCGTTGGTCCAGCCCGCCTTGGCGCGTTCGGTGCCGGTGCGGGTGGTGTAGCCCTTGGCGCGGCCGTTCAGCCAGTCGACGACGGCCTTGCCCGACTGGATGTCGGAGCGGCCGCCGACGTCGACGCAGCCGTCGGAGCGGTTGGTGCCCGCGAGGTCGACGCCGACGAAGGCGTAGCCGCGCGGCACGAAGTAGTTGTCGTAGTAGAGCGGCATCTGGACGACGTTCCCGGCGGCGTCGTACGTCTTCAGCTGGCTCTCGTTGCCGCGCCCGCAGCAGGAGTAGTACGGGCTGGCGTCCATGATCACCGGGATCTTGCGGCCCTGTGCGGCGGGTTCGCGCGGGCGGACGATGTCGACGGCGACCCGGTCGGTCTTCCCGTCGTCGTCCCCGTCGATCCGGGTGTCGACCCAGACGGACTCGCGGATCGCGTTCTCGTAGGAGTAGACGGGCTGCGACTCGGAGGGGGTGGCCGCGTGGACGGCGGCGCCGGGAACGACGAGAACGGCCAGCAGGGCGGCGGTGGCCGTCGCTGCGAACGTTCTCCAGAGGCGGTGGGTGCGTCTGGCAGGTATCGGCATGGCGCGGAAGGTACACGGGTCAACTCCCGCGCGACAGAGGGCCGTAGCGAGGAAGGACAGGCCCATGGGGCGGAAAGGCGCATGTCGGCCGAATGGCGATCGTGTGACAGCTGCGGCCATGGACATGACCGGGGCGTGCGGTGCTGAATAGGCTCGCGGACGAGATCAGTCACCGTCCTGTTCCGACGACTTGGAGTTTCCGTGTACCGCAGATTCATCGCCCCCGGCGCTCTCGCGGCCTCCCTCGTGCTGGCGATCCCGGCATCGGCTGCCGACTTCCAGCCTGGGGCCTCGGGCATCGGCGATCCCTACTACCCGACCTACGGGAACGGCGGCTACGACGTCTCCCACTACGACCTGCGGCTGACGTACCAGCCGAAGACGGACCTGCTGGAGGGCACGGCGACGATCCTCGCCTCCTCCACGCAGGACCTCTCGCGCTTCGACCTCGACTTCGGGCTCACCGCGAGCGAGGTCAGGGTGAACGGCAAGAAGGCGACGTTCGCCAGGTCCGGGGTGCAGGAGCTGGAGGTGACGCCCGCGGCCGGGCTGCCCAAGGGCACGCCCTTCACGGTCGTGGTGAAGTACGCGGGCAAGCCGTCCGAGGTGAAGCTGTGGGGCTTCACGTCCCTGCAGCGCACCCCGGACGGCGCCGTGTTCGCCAACGAGCCGGAGTCGGCGGCCTGGTGGTTCCCGTCGAACGACCACCCGCGCGACAAGGCCACGTACGACGTGTCGGTCGCCGTGCCGGACGGCACCCAGGCGATCTCCAACGGGACGCTCCAGTCGCAGAGTTCGAAGCTGGGCTGGACCCGCTTCAACTGGCGCTCCAGCAAGCCGCAGGCCACGTACCTGGCGACGCTCGCGGTCGGCAAGTTCGACATCACCACCGACAGGACCGCGGACGGTCTGCCCGTCATCAACGCGTACAGCAAGGACCTCGGCGCGAACGAGGGCGCGGCGAAGGCCAGCGTCGAGCGCACCACCGAGGTCGCGGAGTGGCTGGAGTCGGTCTACGGGCCCTACCCCTTCGACGCGCTCGGCGGCTACGTGCCGAACGTGCCGTCGTCGTTCGCCCTGGAGACGCAGACGCGGCCGTTCTACTCGCCCAAGCAGTTCGCCAACGGGTCGAACGTGTCGGTCGTCGTCCACGAGCTCGCCCACCAGTGGTACGGCGACAGCGTCTCCGTCGACAACTGGAAGGACATCTGGATCAACGAGGGCTTCGCCCGCTACAGCCAGTGGCTCTGGTCCGAGAAGGAGGGCGAGGGCACCGCGCAGGAACTCGCGGACTACGTGTACGCGCAGCACCCGGCGGACGACGCGTTCTGGACGGTGAAGCCGGGTGACCCGGGGGCGGAGAACCAGTTCGACATCGCCGTGTACGACAGGGGGGCGCTGGCGATCCAGGCGCTGCGCAACGCGGTCGGCGACAAGAAGTTCTTCGCGATCCTGAAGGGGTGGCCGCAGCAGCACGCGTACGGCAACGCGAAGGTCTCCGACTTCGTGGGATACGCGGAGAAGGTGTCCGGCAAGCGGTTGGGCGGGCTGTTCGACACGTGGCTGTACCAGGCGGCCAGGCCGGCGTCCCCCGCGGTTCGCTCCGCGGGTGTTCCGGAGCAGCCCGCGTCGTGGCGGAAGATCGCCGCGACGAACGGGGTGCACGGGGAGCACTGATCCGTCCGCCCTGTTCGGTGGGGTGGTGTCTGCGGGTGCGTGGGGGCTGGTCGCGCAGTTCCCCGCGCCCCTGAAAGGCGCAGGGATCAGGGCAGACGCTCTCCCGCTCGTGCGCGACGGGCGAGCGGGAGATAGCGGAGGCGTTCCGGGAGGCGCGGCACCGTCCACCGCACCAGCAGTGCGAATCGGCGCAGGCGGCGTTCCTGACCCGGTGTCCACCGGAGGCCGAGCGCTGCGCGGGCCTCCGGTGGGAGCAGGCCGGTCGACAGGAAGCTCAGGGTGCGGCTCAGCACCGGTCGTACGACGGGCCACACCAGGCGCACCGCGAGCCGGTCCGACGGCGGTGGGATCGGCCGGTCCCGTGCGGTCAGTTCGTCCACGACCGCGTTCCGGCCGATCTCCTGCGCCAGCACCGTGCGGTAGTAGGGCCAGAACTCGGCCGTCGTCCGCGGCATGTCCCGGTCGTGGATGCCGAGGATCCGCCCGACCATCAGCCACTCCGCGTAGAACCGCTCGTCCTCCTCGGCGGTGAAGGGGCGGGCGAAGTAGCGGCGGGCGTAGCGGGCGACGGGGTAGCCGGTGGCGTGCACCCACGCGTAGTACGCGGGGGTGAGCGCGTGGTAGCGGCGGCCGTCCGGGTCCGTGCCCCGGATCGTGCGGTGGACGCGGCGCAGCCGGCGGCCCTCCTCGGCCGCGGCCTCTCCCCCGTAGACCCAGAGCAGGACCGAGGTGAGGGAGCGCTCGCCCCTGCCCCACGGGTCCGTGCGGAACACCGAGTGGTCGTCGACGCCCGCGCCGACCGCGGGGTGCGCGACCTGGAGGACGAACGCGGCGGGCAGCGCCAGCAGGGAGCGGACGTCGCCCGCGGTGTCCCAGAGGATGCCGCCCGGCGGGGGCGGCGGCGGGTCCGGGTCGTGCTCTCTCATGCCGCTTCCTGTGGTGCGCGTGGGCCTGCTGGTGCCTGAGGCCCAGTATGCGACGCGGGTGAGGCCGGCAGCGACCCGAGGGGCCCTAGTACGTGCCCCCGTAGCGCTGCGCCAGGTCGGAGGCGAGTTCCGCGACGCAGGTGCACAAGTCCGTCACCG
>NZ_JAMOLN010000326.1 GCF_024448165.1 Streptomyces longispororuber | reverse complement strand
CGTCGCCGCCGAGGCAGCCGACCTCGACCGCGAGAACGCCGTCTTCCGCAAGGTCGTCCGGCGGATCGTCCCCTTCCTGATCCTCTGTTACATCGTCTCCTACCTCGACCGCGTCAACGTCGGCTTCGCGAAGCTGCAGATGTCCGACGACCTCGGCTTCAGCGAGGCGGCGTACGGACTCGGAGCCGGCCTGTTCTTCATCGGCTACTTCCTCTTCGAGGTCCCCTCGAACCTGCTGCTGCAACGCGTCGGCGCCCGCACCTGGATCGCCCGGATCATGATCAGCTGGGGCGTCGTCTCCGGCCTGTTCGTCTTCGTCACCGACGAAGTGACCTTCTACGTCCTGCGGTTCCTGCTCGGCGTCGCCGAGGCCGGCTTCTACCCCGGTGTGATCCTCTACTGCACCTACTGGTTCCCGTCCCGCCGCCGGGCCCGCGTCATCGCCCTGTTCATGTCCGCCATCCCCGTCGCGGGCATCTTCGGCAACCCCCTCTCCGGCTGGATCCTGGACCGCTTCCACGGGGTGAGCGGCTGGCAGGGCTGGCAGTGGATGTTCTTCCTGGAGGCGCTGCCCGCACTCCTCGTGGGCGTGGCCACCCTCTTCTACCTCGACAACGGCATACGCGACGCGAAGTGGCTCACCGACGAGGAGAAGGCCGTCGTCGAACGGGCCGTCGCCGAGGACGCCGCGCACCGGACGGTGCACGGCCGCACCCTGGACGCCTTCCGCGAGCCCAAGGTGTGGCTCATGTGCCTGATCTACTTCTGCTTCGTGATGGGCCAGTACGCACTGACCTTCTGGCTGCCCACCCTCGTGGAGGCCACCGGCATCGAGGGCAACCTCGCCATCGGGGCGCTCAGCGCCGTACCGTTCCTGGCCGCCCTGGTCGCCATGAACCTGTTCGGCCGCTCCGCCGACAAGCGCGGCGAGCGCCGCTGGCACCTGGTGATCCCCAGTCTCATGGGCGCTGTCGGCTTCTCGCTGTCGGCCTCCTGGTCGGGCTCGACCGCGCTGTCCCTGATCGCACTGTCGTTCGCCGCGGCCGGCGTCCTGACCTGCGCCCCGCTGTTCTGGTCGCTGCCCACCGCGTTCCTCGGCGGCACCGCGGCAGCGGCCGGACTCGCCGTCATCAACTCCGTGGGAAACCTGGCCGGGTTCGTCAGCCCGTACATGATCGGCGCGCTCAAGGACGCCACGGGCTCGACGTCCCTGCCCATGTACGTTCTGGCACTCAGCCTGGTCGTGGGCGCCGCCGCGGTGCTCACCACCAAGAAGGACGTCGTCAACCGCTGACCGCCCGCACAGCGAGCACAGCAAGCACAGGAGTCACCATGCCGAGGTTCGCAGCGAACCTGTCCCTGATGTACACCGAACACCCCTTCCTCGACCGCTTCGCCGCGGCCTCGGCGGACGGCTTCGAAGCCGTCGAGTACCTCTTCCCGTACGCCTACGAAGCCGCCGAGCTGCGCCGCCGACTCGACGACAACGGGCTGCGGCAGGTGCTGTTCAACGCGCCGCCCGGAGACTGGGACGCGGGGGAGCGCGGCACCGCCGCGCTGCCCGGGCGCGAGCGGGAGACCCGCACCGGGATCGAACGGGCGCTGGAGTACGCGGCCGAACTGGGCTGCGAGCGCGTGCACGTGATGGCCGGTCTCGCGGCCCCCGAGGCCACGGACGCGGAGCGGGCCCGGTACCGCGACACTTACCGGGAGAACCTGGCCCACGCCGCCGGACGGGCCGCCGCCGCGGGCGTCGACGTCCTGATCGAACCCATCAACACCCGGGACATGCCCGGCTACTTCCTGAATCGGCAGGCCGACGCCCACGCCCTGGTGCGGGAGGTGGGCGCCGCCCGCCTCAAGGTCCAACTCGACCTGTACCACTGCCAGATCGTCGAGGGCGACCTGACCGCCACCCTGCGCCGCGACCTGCCGACCGGCCGCGTCGGCCACCTGCAGATCGCCGGTGTGCCCGACCGTCACGAGCCGGACGCGGGCGAACTGAACATCCGTCATCTGTTCGGCGTCGTCGACGCGTTGGGCTTCGACGGCTGGATCGGCTGCGAGTACGTCCCGCGCGCCGGCACGAGCGAAGGTCTCGGCTGGCTGACCGACTATCGAGGAGAACCCGCATGAGGATCGTCATCACCGGTGGCTTCGGCTTCCTGGGCCGGCAGGTGGCCGGCCGACTCCTGGAGGGCCGGACGTTCCGTGGCGAGCCCGTCGACCGCCTCGTGCTCGCCGACCTGCTCGTCCCGGCCGACGGGCCGCTCGTCGACGACCCCCGGGTCGACGCCGTCCAGGGCGATCTGACGGACCGTCTGGACGAGCTGTTCGCCGAGCCGGTGGACGTCGTGATCCACCTCGCCGCCGCGGTCTCGGCCGCGTGCGAGGCCGACTTCGACCTCGGCATGCGCGCCAACCTCGACACGACCCGCGCCCTCCTCGAAGCCGCCAGGGCCCAGGCCGCCGCGGGCGGGCCCACGGTCCGCCTCGTGTTCGCCAGCAGCGTCGCCGTCTACGGCAGCGACCCCACGCTGCCGCTCCCACCGGTCGTCGACGAGTCGACCCTGCCCACCCCGCGGTCCAGCTACGGCGTCCAGAAGTTCGTCTGCGAGCAGCTCGTCGCGGAGTACACCCGGCGCGGCTACGTCGACGGACGCGTGAGCCGGCTCATGACGGTGTCCGTGCGCCCGGGCAAGCCGAACGCGGCGGCCTCCGGCTTCCTGTCCGGCATCGTCCGCGAGCCGCTCGCCGGACTGCCGGCCGTCTGCCCGGTCGACCCCTCCCTGCGGGTGGCCCTGGCCTCGCCCCGGCGCACCGTCGAGGGCATCCTGCGGATCGCGGAACTCGACCGGGGCACGGGACCCGGCCGACTCGACGGCACCCTTCCCGTGAACCTCCCGGCGCTGACCGTCTCCGTCGCCGAGATCGTCGACACGCTGCGGCAGCTCGCCGGGGACGCCGTCGCCGATCTGGTGACCATCACGCCCGATCCCGCCGTCGAGGCCATCGTCGGCTCGTGGCCCGCCGACTTCGACAACGCGCGCGCCGCCGCCCTCGGCCTCGTACCCGACCCGGACTTCACCGCGGTCGTACGGGCCTACGTCGTCGAGCACGCCGACGCGGTGACGGCCCCGATCCCGGCGGTCGCCGACGGCCGGCCGGACTCGGGCCGATAAACTGGACAGCATGTTTGCCAAGGTGAGCGGCCCGGTACGGCTCGCGGACCAGGTCGCCGCGATCCTCGCGGAGGAGATCGAGTCCGGGCGCCTCACCGAGGGCGACAAACTGCCGACCGAGGTGGCGCTGGTCGAGCAACTCGGCGTCAGCCGCACGGTGGTGCGCGAAGCCGTCTCACGGCTGCGCAGCGCGGGCCTGGTCGAACCGCGCCAGGGCCGCGGCGTCTTCGTCCTGCCGCGCCGTGCCCGGCCGCTCGACCTGGAGGCCGAGTCCGTCGGCACCCGGGCCAAGGTGCTGCAGATCGTGGAGGTCCGCTCCGCCCTGGAGGGCGAGGCGGCCGCCCTCGCCGCGGCCCGCGCCACGCCGGACGCCGTCGCCCGGATGCGGGCCGCTCTGGACGCGATCGACGGCGCGGTCGCCGCCGGCGGCGACGGCGTCGAGGAGGACCTGGCCTTCCACCGGTCGATCGCCGAGTCGACCGGGAACGACGTCCTGGTCTCGACCGCCCGCTACCTCGGCGAGGTGGCCCGCAGCGGTATCCGCATCACCCGTGCCAACGAGGCCCGGCGGGACGACTTCTTCGAGGCGGTGCGCCACGAGCACCACGCGATCCTCGAAGCCGTCGCGGCGGGCGACGCCGAGGCGGCGCGGGCGGCGGCCCGCACGCACCTGAAGCACGCCGCCGCCCGGCTCAAGGACGCGGACGGCCGGTTCTGGTCCGAGACCGAGGACCTGGATGTGGACCTCGACGCCACGTCCTGAGCCGGACGGCACCCCGCGGGGGGCTCGGTCAGGACCCGGCGTCGGTCCTGCGGCGCCGCACGGAGTACACGACACCGGCTCCGGCGACCACGGCGAGGGCTCCGGCGACACCGGCCGTCGGGACCAGGGAGCCGGCCCCCGTCGCGGCGAGCGAGCCGCCGCCCTGCGGGGACGCGGAGCTGCCCACGGACGGGCTCGGCGTGCCGGCCGCCGGGCTGCTCGTCGCCGGCGCGGACGACGCCGGGGCGGCCGCCAGGATGTCGAAGTCCACGTACCCGTCCTCGGGGACGCTGTCGCTGCAGGTTCCGTCGGCGTTCACACTCGCGGCGATCGGGACCACCGCGCCCGCACCGGCCGGGGCCGCGGCGTCGACCTTGATGCGCAACGGGACGTCGGCGTGCTCGCGGACCGCGAGCTCTCCGGACGTGGGGAACGACCGGTCGTGCGCGCGGCTGATGTCGATGTCGTGCCACCGGTCGCCGTCGGACCACTGCAGGTGCAGGTGGCGCGAGGTGTCCGGGGCGTCCTCGTCGTCGTCCTCGGTGGCGGCGAACGAGGACCCGAACACCTGGGCGCTGGTCGACGCGAAGTCCTTGGCGGTCAGGTTCGAGACGCGGAACGTGAAGGCGTGCCAGCCGGAACCGGCGACGATCTTCGTGGGCAGGCCGCGGAGTTCGGCCAGGACCATCGGGTCGTCCTCGCGGCTGGTGCACTCCGTGGCGTCACTCGGCTCCTGCGTCGGCACCACCGTCTTGCCGGGCGCCACGGGCGGCGCCGTGGCGGTCGTGCTCGCCGACGGGGACGAGTCCTGCGAGGGCGACGCGGAGGGGTCGGTGCGGGGGGACTCCGACGGCGCGGCGGGGCCCGTGGCGGGCGCCGTCGTGGTCGTGGGACCCGGCGTCCCACTGTCCGCGAACGCGCCCGGTGCGGACAGGACGGCGACGGGGACGACGGCGGCCGCAGCCGCCGTCACCACTGCGCGGCGAAGCTTCATCATGACCTCGGGGTTCTCGGTGTGGCCTGGGTGGCACAGGTGTGACATGCGAAGGGCGGCAATGGTTGCCCTCGGACGTGGCGGGAGTCTGGGACATCCGCACCCGCCCGATGCGGCGGGGAGCATCGCGCCAGGGGACGGACGATGAAGAGCGATCGGCTCGGCAGGACCGACGTACGCTCGACGGGCCGGTGTGCGGCACCCGGCCGTCGCGGGCGTCGTCGTAGGCATGCGGTCCGCGGCCGAGGTGCGGCGCAACCTCGCGGCGTTCTGCGCGCGGATCCCGGAGCAGGTATGGGACGACCTGCGCGCCGAGGGCCTGCTCGACGAGCGGGCCGCGACCGACGGGCCGCGCGGGTCCGTGCCTTCCGCCACCTCCTGATCAGGAACGGCGGGTGTGCTTGGCCCCCCAGAACACGGAGCGGGCCGCCCGGACCCGTGCGGCCTGACGGTCGCTGTCGCGGGCGTGCTCGCAGGCGGCGCGCAGCGCGTCCGCGTCGGCGAGCTGCCCGCTGCCGTCGGGGGCGGTCCGCCAGAGGAACGAGTGGCGCTGCACGCCGGTGATGCCGTCCGCTTCGGGGGAGGGGACGGTGAACTCGTCCCCCACCGTGAGCACGGTGGAGTCACCGGTGGGAAGTCCGTCCAGGGTGCCGGGTTCGGCGAGGAGGTAGAAGACGGGACGTGGCTGAACGTGCTCCTCGAGCACGGGTATCTTCTGCGCCTGATCGCCGAGTTCCCACAGCACGGCGAGCGCGAACGGCTGCGGCAACCGCAGCACGTCGAACCGCACCCCGGTCGGCAGCACCGCCAGATGCGGAGGTTCCTCCCACTGCTCGTAGACCTGCTCCGGTTCCGGATGACAGGCCGCCAACCACTGTTCCCCGTCCATGCGTTGACCGTAGTCGGCATCTCTACGCGCGTCAGGAGAACGGCCGCACACGAGACCGATTCCGAACCGGCTCCACCGTCACGGGGATGGGACGGCGGAGCCGGCCGCCGCACGGAATGCGACAGCGCCCATCGTTCCGGATTCAACAGCACGTCGGCCAGGGGGCATTTTCGGCCATGTGGCCGGGTGGTGCGCCGGGCGCCGGCCGGGTGTTGTCGCTGGCGTCCGGGCGGCGCGCTCGGCGAGGATGGTGCGATGCGAACGATCTCCTTCCCCCAGACCGAACTGCGGGCCTCGAACGTCGTCCTGGGCCTGATGCGCATCGCCGAGCTCTCCGACGACGACATCCGCACCCTCTACGGCAGCGCCCGTGACGCGGGGATCAACACCTTCGACCACGCTGACATCTACGGACCCTCCCGCCACGCGTGCGAGGAGCGGTTCGGGCAGGCCGTGAAGCTCTCCGCCGCGGAGCGGGAGTCCATCGTCATCCAGAGCAAGGTCGGCATCAGGTCCGGCTTCTTCGACTTCTCCAAAGAGCACATCGTGCGCACGGTCGACGAGTCCCTCGCGGCCCTGCGCACCGAGTACCTCGACGTCCTCCTGCTGCACCGGCCGGACACCCTCGTGGAGCCGGAGGAGGTGGCGGCGGCCTTCGACGAACTGCACGCGGCCGGCAAGGTCGTGAACTTCGGCGTCTCCAACCACACGCCGGGGCAGATCGAGCTGCTCAAGACGGCGGTGCGCCGACCGCTCGTGGCCAACCAGGTGCAGCTGAGCATCACCCACTGCCCGATGATCGCCTCGGGGATCGCCGCCAACATGGCCGGACTCGACCAGTCGGTCGACCGTGACAACGGTCTGCTCGACTACTCACGCCTGAACGGGATGACCCTCCAGGCGTGGTCGCCGTTCCAGAAGGGCTTCTTCGACGGGGTCTTCCTCGGCGACCGCGAGAACCACGCGGAACTGAACGACGTCCTCGACGAGCTGGCCGCGAAGTACGACGTGACCCCGACCGGCATCGCCGTCGCCTGGATCACCCGGCACCCCGCGAACATGCAGGTGGTCCTCGGTACCACCAACCCGGGCCGGGTCGCCGAGTCGGCGGCGGGCTCGGAGCTCCCGCTGACCCGCGAGGAGTGGTACCGCCTCTTCCGCGCGGCGGGTCACACGCTGCCCTGACCGCCCGACCCGCCCAGCAGATCGGCCACTTCGGCGGCGTAGAGCCGGGCCGGGTCGAAACCCATCCCGTTGAAGTGCCCGGCGAGTTCGAGTGACAGCGCACCGTGCAGCCGGGTCCAGAAGGCCAGGGCCCGGCGCAGCGCCGCCGGCGGGGCGTCGTGGTCACCGGCCCACCGGCGGTGGTCCGCCAGGTGGGCGGTGAACGGCGTGGCGGGCGCGTCGGTGTCGGCGTGGGCCGCGACGGAGGCGTCGAGCAGGGTCGCCATGATCTCCGAGGCGATCCCGGTGATCTCGTCCGGCGCGTGGTATCCGGGCACGGGTGTGCCGTACACGAGGAAGTAGCGCTGGGGGTCCGCCAGCGCCCAGTCCCGCAGGGCGTGGGCGAGCCCCGCGAGGTCGGCACCGCCGGCCGTCGCCGCGGCGACGGCGTCGGCCAGGCTCCGGTACGCGTCCCTGACCAGCTCGGTGATCAGGTCGTCCCGGCTGGCGAAGTAGCGGTAGAGCGCGGGGCCCGTCATGCCCAGCTGCCGGGCGATGGCGTTGAGGGAGAGCGCGGACGCGCCGGCCGTCGCGATCTGCTCCCAGGCGCGCTCCTTGATCTCGGCGCGCACCTGCTCGCGGTAGCGCTCCCGCGGTGTCCTCGCGTCCGTCTTCGCCACGGTCTGCGCCGCCTTCGCTGTCGGTGCCGGATCAATTGGTTAGAGGTTATCACCAAGGCGTTGACCGCTCACACCCGGTGAGTTATAACCATTAACGAACGAGTGAAGCTCTTACATCACTCACTCGGTCGTCCGCCCGTGCCCGCACTCGTCGTACAAGGAGCACCGTCATGCCCGGCATCCGTACCGCCCTGCTCGCCGCCCCC
>NZ_JAMOLN010000325.1 GCF_024448165.1 Streptomyces longispororuber | reverse complement strand
AGGGCCCGGGACCCGCGATGCCGCCCCCGCCGCCCGGTGCCATGCCGCCGCCCGCGCCCGGGCAGCAGATCCCGGGCGGCCCGCCCCCGGCGGCGTACGGCTATCCGCAGGCGCCCTCCGGTCAGCCGACCGTGGGCCCCGGTTACCAGGCGGTGCTCAGCTACCGCGCGCCCGACGGCTCCCAGCAGCAGCTCATCCGGCGGTCGGCGCCCGGTGTGCCGCACCCGGAGTGGCAGATCTTCCACGAGCTGCGCGGCATGAACATCCCGCCGGACCAGGTCCTCGAACTCCACACGGAGCTGGAGTCCTGCTCGCTGCCCGGCGCGTACTGCTCCCGCATGATCCAGGAGCAGTGGCCGCAGGCCCGGATCACGTCGATCGCGCCGTACGGCACCGACCACGCCTCGCGCCAGCAGGGCATGCAGCAGCTCATCGCGCACCAGGGCGAGCTGCACCAGGTCGCCGACGGTCCCGCGCGGCCCGCACCGGTGCGGGCGCCGCTGCCGCCCGCGCAGCCCTCGCCGCCGGTCCCGCCGGAGGCCATCGCGCAGGAGCTGGCCGCGGCGTTCGGGCCCGGCGTGTTCCGGTTCGACCAGCGGGCCGTGTCGCGCCAGGGCGTCCCGGACGTCGTCGCGCACACGCTCGTCGTGGCCGGACTGCCCGCCGACTTCGGGCCGTTCTTCTGGGCGCAGGCCCAGCCGGGGCGCCCGGTGCCGACGCTGGCCGAGCTGGCGCAGGAGCGCGGGGTGCAGCCGGCGTCGGACGCGGGCTCGTACCTCGTCATGGGCAGCGACTTCGGCAAGGCGGTCTGCGTCCAGTACGGCACGGCGCACATCGTGGCCGTGCCGGTCGAGGCGGGTCCCGGCGGTGCGCCGGTGCCGCCGCAGTTCGTGAACACGGGGCTGCCCGAGTTCGCGCGCTCGCTGGCCCTGCTCGGCCGGATGTGGCGGCTGCGCTTCGGGCTCAACCCGGAGCAGGCGGGCCGCTGGACGGTCGACTTCCAGGCTCAGCTCAGCGCCATCGACCCGGCCGCCCTCGGTTCGCCCGAGACCTGGTGGTCGGTGCTGCTGGAGCAGATGTGGGACGGCCTGCTGTAACCGTGTGACGGCTGATGACGGGGCGCTCGACCTGCGGGACCGGTCGGGCGCCCCGATCATGCGCTCATGGCAGCGACACCGACGCAGCGGCAGCGGGGGACGAAGCGGCGCTGGCCCAAGCGGGTCCTGCTGACCCTGCTCGTCGTCCTGGTCCTGCTGCTGGGATACGGCACGGCCCTGTACTTCTGGGCGGACTCCCGGCTGCGGACCACGGACGCCTTCACCGCCTACGACGGCCGCCCGACGGCGGGCAGCGGCACGGACTGGCTGCTCGTCGGCTCGGACTCGCGCGCGGACCTGACGCCCGAACAGCGCAAGGCGCTCCACGTCGGCAACGACCAGGGCCTCAACACCGACACGATCATGATCCTGCACTACGGGGACAGCGGTCCCTACCTGATCTCCGTCCCGCGCGACTCGTACGTGTCCATCCCCGGCCACGGCAAGGGCAAGATCAACTCGGCGTACGCGCTCGGTGGCGCGCCGCTGCTCACCCGGACCGTGGAGGAGGCGACGGGCCTGCGGCTCGACCACTACGCGGAGATCAGCTTCCTGGGCCTGGTCGACGTCGTCGACTCGCTCGGCGGCGTCACCCTCTGCGTACCGGACGGCGGGCTGCACGACGAGAAGTCCGGGGCCGACTTCGACGCGGGCTGTCAGCACATGGACGGGGTCCAGGCCCTGCAGTACGCGCGGGCGCGCTACTCCGACCCGCGGGGCGACCTGGGCCGGGTCGAGCGGCAGCGGCAGCTGGTCGACGCCATCGCCGACAAGGCGCTCAGCGTGGGTGTCCTGGTCCCGCCGTGGAAGCTGATCCCGTTCCTGAGCGCCTCCCTCGACGCGCTCACGGTCGACCCGGACACCGGCATCGGATCGCTCGCCTCGATGGGCGCGAAGATGTCGGACCTGGCGGCGACGACGACCGTGCCGGTGGCGGGCGAGCCGTCCGTGCCCGGGGTCGGTGACGTCGTCGTGTGGGACGAGTCCGAGGCCGGTCAGCTCTTCGCCGCGCTCCGCGACGACACCGCGATTCCGACTTTCGGCGCCAATTGACGCA
This sequence comes from Streptomyces longispororuber, assembly GCF_024448165.1. Classification (GTDB taxonomy): domain Bacteria; phylum Actinomycetota; class Actinomycetes; order Streptomycetales; family Streptomycetaceae; genus Streptomyces; species Streptomyces longispororuber_A. The sequence goes on along the minus strand of NZ_JAMOLN010000325.1, from coordinate 5,729 downwards.
TCCTTGACCGAGTGGGTCGGGCGGAGTGTCGCGTTATGAGCGGTTCCGCTTGATCCACAAAGATGTGCGCCAATCGCGCAGAACGTCGCACGTCGGTTTCCGTCGGTTTCCGTCGGGCGGAGACCGGTGGAGACCGGTGGAGAGGGGATCAACGATGAGCGGTGCAGGTGCATCGGCGTCGCCGTACGGCTTCGTCACCGTACGAGGTCGTGGTTACCGTCCCGAGCAGGTGGAGGCCCACGCCGCCGGTCTGTCCGAGGCCCGCGACGAGGCGTGGGAGCGGGCCGCGCGCCTGACCGTCCTCGCCAAGGACATGGAGGCGGAGGCCGAGCGGCTGCGCGCGGTCGTCGCGCGGCTCGCCCCGCAGACCTACGAGACCCTCGGCAAGCGCGCCCAGTACCTGCTGGAGCTGGCCGAGGAGGAGGCCGCCGCCGTCCAGCACGCGGGGCGGGCCGACGCGGCGGCCGTGACCGAGGCGGCGGACGCCGCGGGCCGGGAGCTGCGCGACGCGGCGCAGGCCCACGCCGACGAGGTGCGTGCGGAGGCCGAGCAGCGTGCGGAGCGGCGCGAGGCGTCGGCGCGGGCCACCGCGGACGAGACCCGGGTCGCCGCGCGGCGCGACGTGAAGGAGGCGCGGGGCGAGGCGCTCGCCGCGCTGCGGGAGATGCGGCGGCGCTGCGAGGGCGTCCTCGCGGACCAGGCCAAGGAGCACGCCGAGCGGTTCGACGCCTTCGAGCGGGAGGCGGCCGAGCGGGCCGCCGCCGCGGACGAGCGGGAGGCCGAGGCGGTGGCGGCGGCGGAGGCCCGCCTCTCGGAGGCCAAGCGGGCGTTCGCGGAGGCGGAGGAGGCCGCCCGGCACGGCCAGGAGGACGCGGACGCCACCGCCGCGGAGCTCCTCGCGCAGGCCCGCGCCCGGGACGAGCGGGTGGCCAGGGAGACGGAGCGGGTGCTGCGGGAGCACGGGGAGGCGTGGGACGAGGTGCGGGCGCACATGGATCACGTACGGAGTTCGCTGGCGGCGCTCACCGGGCGGGCCGCGGCCGAGTAGCCGCCGGCGCTCCGGTCAGGGGGCGCAGCCGGGCGACCGCCGCGACGGGGACCGCGCCCTCGGGGTGGGACCGGCGGCGCTCGTAGGGGGCGAGCAACTCCCGCACGGCCAGCGCCACTTCGTCGATCTCCTCCGGCGTCAGGTGCACGGTGGCCTCGACCGAGCGGTCGGCGGCGTGCAGCGACTGGCGCGGGTCGTCCCAGCGCAGCCGCCACGGCCTGGCCCGGCCGCCGCCGTGCGCGGCCTCCTCGATCAGGCCGTGCTCGGCGAGCCGGCGCAGGTGGAACGAGCAGAGGCCCGAGCTGTACCCGAGCCGGGCGGCGGCCTGGGTCGACGTCACCGTGCCGGCCTCGGCCAGCAGGTCGAGCAGCGCGATGCGCACGGGATGGTCGGGCAGCCGGCGGGCGGGGCCGCGCGCCGCGGCCGTGGACGGGTCGTTCTCCGTGGATTCCTCGGTCACTTTGCAAAGGGTGCTACTTTGCAAAGGATTTGGTCAAGTGGCACGAGGCGGAGGGGAGTTGGGTGGACATGGCCGGGAGCGGGCTGTCACCGGAGGTCGAGCGGGGTGCCGTGCGGCGCATCACGGTGGTCGGTGAGGAGGTGCTGCGCCGCCGCTGTGCACCGGTCACGGAGGCGCACTTCGGTACGCCGGAGCTGTCCCGGCTGATCGACGACATGTTCGCCACGAACCACGTCGCGCACGGGGCGGCCATCGCCGCCAACCAGGTGGACGTGGACCTGCAGTTGTTCGTGTACGACATGGAGGACGACTGGGGCGTGCGCCACGTCGGCCACATCGCCAACCCGGTCCTCGACGAGGAACCGCTCGCCACCCGCAGGCTCGTCGACGAGATGGAGGGCTGCCTCTCCGTCCCCGGCCCGTACAAGCCGGTGCCGCGCGCCGACCACGCGGTCGTCCGCGGCCGGGACAAGGACGGCAACCCGCTCGTCGTCGAGGGCCGCGGCTACTTCGCCCGCTGCCTCCAGCACGAGACCGACCACCTCTACGGGCGGCTCTACCTCGACCGCCTGGCCAAGCGCGAACGCCGGGACGCACTGCGGGAGATGGCGGAGCTGAGCGACGGGGTACTGGCCCGCCGCGCGGCGACGGCGGAACGCCTCGGCAAGTAGGCGCCGCCGCCCCGGGGCACAGCGCCGCGTCCAGTTCCGCGCGGTGCCGGGTCACCCACGCGTGGGCGGCACGGATCTCCGTCACCACGCCCCGGTCCCGCAGGCAGCGGTCCTGCCAGGACAGGACCGTGGGCAGCAGCGGGGTCCGGTCGGTCAGGCCGTAGGCGTCGCAGAGCAGACGCAGCCGGCGGGAGGCCTCCGGCACGTCGTCGATCGCGGGGCCGAGGTCCAGGTACTGCCAGCACACGTGGGCGACGTCGTCGACACGGCGGCCCGGGGCGGCCAGGTCCCAGTCGATGAAGCCCTCCGTTCGGGCCGACCGCTGCTCCCCGGGAGCGAGGGCGGCTCTGCCCGGCAGGTGGTCCAGGACCTCGCGGCCGAGGTCGTCGGCGCCGAGGAAGCGGGGCGCGCCCCGCCGTCGGAGAACTCCCCGGCAGCGTAATTCGGTTGGCCGGGCGGGCGGTGGGTGTTAGCTTTTCGGCGATCGTGAAGTCGGCCCAGGAGGTGAGTCCCGTGAACGCTGTATCGCATGGGTGCTCCCCCTGTCCTTCACGGTCGGGCGACTGACGCAGGTGTCGCCGGGAGTGCCAGGACCGCACTTCCGAAGGACGGACACCATGAACACACACGCATCAGGACCGGCATCCCCATCCATCGAGGTCACGCGGGTCGCCGACGATCAGTGGCAGGCCCTGGAGGGCGACCGCGTCGTCGGCACCGGGGACCTCTCGCACCGGTCGGGCGGCCGGGCCTACGTCAGCATCGACGCCTGGCACGACGCCGCCTTCGACCGGCTCGCCCGCGTCATGCCCGCCGCGCTGCCCACGCCGCTGCACACCGTGGTGGACGAGGACGACCACGACCTCATCGCCCGGTGGCGGCAGGCCGGCTTCACGCCGGGGCGTCGCGAGGGCGAGTACGTCGTCCCCACCGATCCCGGCGTCACCGGGCTCGGTGCCGCGCCCGTGCCCGAGGGCGTGACGGTCGTGCCGTTCGGCGCGGCGCAGGAGGGCCCGCTGCGCGACCTCGACCGGGCTGTCCGGGACGAGGTGGCGGCCGCGGGCGGCTGGCACACCATGCCCGCCGAGGTGGTGCCGCTGCCGCCCGGGGTCACCGTCGTCGACCCGGCGAAGTACGCCGTCGCCGTCCTCGACGGCCGGTACGTGGGGATGCTCAGGATCGCGCCCGTGCCGCGCAGGCCGCGGATCGGTCTGCTCGCCGTGCGCGCGGACGTGCGGCGCCGCGGCATCGCCCGGGCCCTGCTCGCCGAGGTCCTCGGCTCGCTGCACGCCGCCGGGGTCGCGGGCGCCTGGGCCGAGGCCCAGGAGTCCAACCGTCCCGGGCTGTCCCTGCTGGCGGAGGTCGGTGCCCGACGGGTCGGCGGCAACGTCGAGTTGGAGCGTCGATAGACATGGCGCGCGTGGCGAAGGGCATCGAGCTCGAAGGCGTCGTCGTCGAGTGCCTGCGGGGCGCGACGTTCCGGGTCGAGATGCAGAAGGGGCACGTGGTGCTCGCGCACATCAGCGGGAAGATGCGCAAGCACCACATCAAGATCCTCCCGTACGACCGGGTCCTGGTGGAGATCAGCCCGTACGACCTGACCCGGGGCCGGATCCTCTTCCGCTACCGGTCGTAGCGGCCGGCGGGGGCGGCGTCACCGGCGCCCCCGCCAGGATCCAGCCCTCCACCGCCTCGTAGAGCTGCCGCTGGGCCTGTGCCTTGCGCGGCCCGGTGAGCACCGTGCCCAGCCAGCCGAGGAAGAAGCCCAGCGGGATCGAGACGAGACCCGTCGTCGTGAACGGGAACCAGGTGAAGTCCCGGTCGGGGAAGAGCGACGCCGGGTTGCCCGACACCAGCGTGGTGCCGGTGATCAGGACCATCGAGGCGAGCGTGCCGCCGATCAGCGTGCAGAGCAGTCCGGTACGGGTGTAGCGGCGCCAGAACAGGCTGTACACCAGTGCCGGGGCGAGCGCGGAGGCGCCGATGCCGAGTGCGAGGAAGACCAGCGGCTGCAGGCTGCGGTGCTGGAAGTAGGTGGCGAGCGCGATGGTGAGGGCGCCGATCGCGAGCGCCGAGCAGCGGGCCAGCGTCATCTCCCTGCGGGGCGTCGGCTCGGTGCGGCCCCAGTGCGCGAACACGTCGTGGGCCAGGGAGTTGGCGCAGGCCAGGATCATGCCCGAGACCGAGGCGAGCAGCGTGAGGAACAGTGCGGTGGTGACCGTCGTGAACACCAGGGCCCCCGCGGTGCTCAGCTCGGCGCCGAACGCGGCGCGCGAGCCGAGCAGGAACGCGGTGTTGCCCTGCGGGTCGGCCGCGGCGATCGCCTTGCTGCCGATCAGCGCCGTAGCCCCGAACCCGATCACCGAGATCATCAGCGCGAACACGCCCGTCGAGGTGACCGCCCAGGACATCGAGCGGCGCACCTCGCGGGCGTGCCGCGCCGTGTACATGCGCATCGTGACGTGCGGCAGCGCGGCGCCGCCGAGCATCACCGTCAGATACGAGCTGATCATGTCGAGGCGGGGACTGCCGCTGTGCACGAACTGCAGTCCCGACTTCAGATAGGCGCTGCCCGCGCCGTTGTTGGCCACCGCCGCGGCGAGCAGGGCACCCGGGTCCCAGTCGAAGCGGCGCAGGATCAGCACGGAGACCACGGTGCCGGAGCCGAGCAGCGTCACGATCTTGAGGAGCTGGATGACGGCGGTGCCCTTCATGCCGCCGATCGCCGCGTAGCTGATCATCAGGCCGCCGACGGTGACGATGACGCCGGTCTTGAACCCGGCGCTGTCGAAGCCGAGCAGGAACCCCAGCAGGTCGCCCGCGCCCGCGAGCTGGACGAGCATCATCGGCAGCAGCGCCGCGAGGGTGACCAGGCAGGCCGCGAGCCGCGCGGCGCGGCCGGGCATCCGGCGGGCGAGCACGTCGCCCATGGTGAACTGGCCCGCGTTGCGCAGGGGTTCGGCCAGCAGGAACATCAGGAGCGTCAGGGAGAGCGCGGTGGCCAGGGCGAGGACCGCGCCGTCGTACCCGGTGAGGGCGACGACGCCGCAGGTGCCGAGGACGGTCGCCGCCGAGATGTAGTCACCGGCGATCGCCAGCCCGTTGCGCATCGGGCCGAGCCGGCCGAAGCCCGTGTAGAACTCCGCGAGGTCGTCCCGCTCGGGCCCGGTGACGATGCACAGCAGCAGGATGACCGAGGCGACGCCGGTGAACGCGACCAGGGCCATCGACTCGGTGGACACGGATGTCGCGGCGACGGGGTTCATCGCGTCCCTCCCTGGCGGCGCAGCCGGTGGGCGAGCGGGTCGACGCGGCGCCGTGCCGTGTGCTCGTACACGTAGAGCGCCAGACAGGTCACGGGGAACTGGCACACGCCGATCAGCAGGCCGAAGGAGAGGCCGCCGGTGACCGCGCGGGTCATCAGGGACGGGGCGAACGCGGACAGCAGCAGGAACGTGAAGAAGTAGCCGATCGCGGTGAGCGTCGAGACGCGGCGCTGCCAGCGGTAGGCCGTGCGCAGCAGTCTCAGTTCGCCCGCGGGGCCGCTCGC
>NZ_JAMOLN010000324.1 GCF_024448165.1 Streptomyces longispororuber | reverse complement strand
TCCCGGATCGAGGCGTCGGGGCGCACCGTCGCGGAGGTCTTCGCGGCGGCCGAGCGCCGCGTCGAGGCACGGATCGCCGAGATCGAGGCCGACCGCGAGCGCGGCGACCAGGTGTGGCCGGTCCTGGAGTACGACGCGATCCGGGCCGGCGCGGTCACCCCGGAGGACGTCGCCAAGCTGCGGCGCCGCGGCTGCCTCGTCGTGCGCGGGCACTTCCCGCGCGAGCAGGCCCTCGACTGGGACGCGGGGATCGTCGACTACGTGGAGCGCAACCGGTTCTTCGAGACGTACCGGGGACCGGGCGACGACTTCTTCGGCAGCGTCGGGTCGAAGCCCGAGATCTACCCCGTCTACTGGTCGCAGGCGCAGATGCAGGCGCGCCAGTCGGAGCGCATGGCCACGGTCCAGTCGTTCCTCAACTCGCAGTGGCGGCACACCTCGGCCGACGGCACCCGCTGGTTCGACCCGGACCGCGACGCCCTCTACCCGGACCGCATCCGGCGCCGGCCGCCGGGCACCGACTCGGCCGGCCTCGGCACCCACTGCGATCCGGGCACGCTCGACCTCTGGATGACGCGGGAGTACCAGGAGGCGTTCCGGCACGTCTTCGACGGCAGCGTCGAGGAGTACGACCCGTGGGATCCTGCCCACCGGACGACCGGGCCGCAGTACCCCGGCTCCACCATGTGTTCCGCGTTCCGCACCTTCCAGGGCTGGACGGCCCTGTCCGACATGGCCGCCGACCAGGGCGTGCTGCACACGGTGCCGGTGCCGGAGGTCATGGCGTACCTGCTGCTGCGCCCGCTGCTGCCGGACGTCCCCGAGAACTCGATGTGCGGGGTCACCGTCAACCAGGTCTTCCCGGTCACCAAGCGCTGGCACCCGATGCTGTACCGGGCGCTCACCCCGATCCCGGACGTCCGCGCGGGCGACTCGGTCTGGTGGCACTGCGACATGATCCACAGCGTGGCCCCGGTGACCGGGCAGCAGGGCTGGGGGAACGTCATGTACATCCCGGCGGCCCCGTGGTGCGCCCGCAACGAGCGCTACGCCGCCGAGGTCCGTGACGCCTTCGTCTCCGGCTCCAGCCCGAGCGACTTCCCCGCCGAGCACTACGAGCGCACCTGGGAGGGCCGGTTCACGCCGGACCGGCTGAACGCGACGGGACGCAGCGGCCTGGCCCTCGACTGACGGTCGGCGCCGACGGGCGCGCGCCGCACCGGACGTGCCGCGCCCCGGCGGTGCCGAGCACCGGAACCCCCTTGATCACGGGCGCGGCCGGGCCGTACCGTGCCGCCACCGGTTCCGCAGTCCAGGTCAGGAGTGTCCGATGGGTCGATTCACGGTGGACGGCACCGTCCTGCACTACGACGACCTCGGTCCCGCGGACGGTGCCGTGGTGGTGCTCGTGCACGGGCATCCGTTCAACAGGACCCTGTGGCGGCCGCAGGCGGAGGCGCTCGCCGCGGCCGGACACCGCGTCCTCACCCCCGACCTGCGGGGGTACGGCGAGAGCGAGCTCACCGAAGGCTCCGTGCTCCTGGCGCGGTTCGCGGACGACGTCGCCGCGCTCCTCGACCACGTCGGTGCCGGCCGGGCCGTGGTGGGCGGGGTGTCCATGGGCGGCCAGATCGCCATGGAGTTCCACCTGCGCCACCCGGACCGCACGCGGGCGCTCGTCCTCAGCGACACCTCGGCGCCCGCCGAGACCGACGAGGGCAAGGCACTGCGCAACGCCCTCGCCGACCGGTTGCTCGCCGAGGGCATGGGCGGGTACGCCGACGAGGTCATCGACAAGATGCTCGCGGCCTACAACGTGACGGCGCTGCCCGACGTCGCCGAGCGGGTGCTCGCCATGATGCGAGCGACCGATCCGCGGGGCGCCGCGGCGGCGCTGCGCGGCCGGGCCGAGCGCCCCGACTACCGGGAGTCCCTGGCCGCGGCCCAGGTGCCCGCGCTCGTCGTGGTCGGCGCGGACGACGTCTACACCCCGGTCGCCGCCGCCGAGTCGATCGCCTCCCTCGTCCCCGACGCCACGCTCGTGGTCGTCGACGGCGCCGGTCACCTGCCGGGCGCCGAACAGCCCGAGCGGTTCAACGCCGCGCTCCTCGGCTTCCTCCGCGACCGCTGCCCGACCCCGTAGGACGCCCCCGGTGAACCGGTCCGCCGCCGACCGCCTCCTCGACGTCCTGGGCGCCTACGACCAGGACCACCCCGCCCTCACCCTCACCCAGCTCGCCCACCGTGCCGACCTCCCGCTGGCCACCGCGCACCGGCTCGTCGCGGCGCTGACCGGGTGGGGCGCGCTGGAGCGGGACGACGCGGGCCGCTACCACGTGGGTCTGCGGCTGTGGGAGCTGGCCGCGCTCGCCCCGCGGGGCCTGGGACTGCGGCAGGCGGCGCTGCCGTTCCTGGAGGACCTCTACGAGGCGACCCACGAGAACGTCCACCTCGCCGTGCGCGACGGGTCCGACGTCGTCTACATCGAGCGCCTGTCGGGGCGTTCGGCGGTGGGGGTGCACTCGCGGGTGGGCGCCCGCTGGCCGCTGCACGCCACCGGCGTCGGCCTGGTGCTGCTCGCCCACGCGGGCCCCGGCGTCCAGGACCGGTACGGAGCCGACGGGCTCGCCGCGTTCACGCCCTACACCGTGACCGATCACGACCTGCTCCGCCGGATGCTGGCCGAGGTGCGGCGCGGCGGCGTCGCGGTGAGCGACCGTCAGATCACCGACGACGCGCTGTCGGTGGCGGCGCCGGTGCGCGGACCGCACGGCGACGTCGTCGCGGCCGTCTCGGTCGTGGTGCCGGTGGCGGACGCGCGGACACCCGCGCTGATTCCGGCGGTCCAACTGGCCGGACGCGGCATCTCCCGGGCCCTCGGCTGGCAACCCGTCTCGTCCCGGCCGCCGGCTTCCGCCTGACGGAAGGTCCGTTGTGAGCGTGCGGCCCCGCTCACCACTCTGGTCCCCACGCGCGGCGACGGCGCCGCGCGACGACCGGAGGGACGCCCGTCATGCCCGCACACTCGGCTTTCGCCCGCGACCAGTGGTACGTCGCCGCCTGGTCCGCCGAGGTAGGCCGTGAACTGCTCGGCCGTACCGTCCTCGGCGAACCGCTCGCCCTCTACCGCACCGAGGCCGGCGACCCGGTCGTCCTCGCCGACCGCTGCGTGCACCGCCGCTACCCGCTCTCGGCGAGCGGCCTCGACGGGGACCGGGTCGTCTGCGGCTACCACGGGTTCACCTACGACACGACCGGCACCTGCGTGTTCGTGCCGGGGCAGAAACGCGTTCCCCGTACGGCGCGGGTGAGTTCGTACCCGGTCGCCGAGGTCGACGCGATGGTGTGGGTGTGGATCGGCGACCCGGAGCTCGCCGACCCCGACACGATCCCGCGCGCCCCGCACCTCGCCGCCGACGGCTGGGTCACCGTGCAGGGCATGGAGCCCATCGACGCCGACTACGGCCTCCTCGTCGACAACCTCCTCGACCTGTCCCACGAGACGTACCTGCACGGCGGCTACATCGGCACCCCCGAGGTCGCCGAGACGCCGATCACCACGGAGGTCGACGAGGGCGCGGGCGTCGTGCGGGTGTCGCGGCACATGACGGACGCCGAGTGCCCGCCGTTCTACGCCCGTTCCACCGGGATCGAGGGCCGGATCCAGCGGTTGCAGGACATCGAGTACCACGCGCCCTGCCTGTACCTGCTGCACAGCCGGATCAGCCCGACCGGACAGGACTCCCCCGCGTTCCTGACCGAGATCACGTACGCGATCACGCCGTCGGCGCCCGGCAAGGTCTACGACTTCTGGGCGGTGTCCCGGAACTTCGCCGTCGACGACGCCGAAGTGACCACGTTCCTGCGGGACTTCAACCACACCGTGGTCATGCAGGACGTCGACGCGCTGAACCTCCTGCAGCGCTCCCTGGACACCGAGGCCGACGGCTACCAGGAGCTCAGCATCAACATCGACACCGGCGGACTGGCCGCCCGCCGCATCCTCGCGAAACTGGCCGCGGGATGAGCGGCGCCGTCTACCGCGTCGACTGGCTGCCCGGCACCGATCTGCTCAGCGGCCGCTGCCACTGCGGGGCGCGGCACGAGGCCGAGGACCCCGTCGCGATGTGGGAATGGATGCTGGCCCACCCCGACCACCCGACCGTCTCCGAGGAGGAGCACACCCCGTGAGCGAGTCGCTCGAACTCGTCGTCGCCGAACGCCGCACGGAGGCCGACGACGTCGTCTCCCTGATCCTGCGCCGCCCGGACGGCGCGCCCCTGCCCGGGTGGGAGCCGGGTGCCCACATCGACCTGGTCCTCGGCGAAGGTCTGGAGCGGCAGTACTCCCTGTGCGGCGGCGACGGCCGCTCGTGGCGGATCGCCGTGCTGCGGGAGGCGGCCGGCCGGGGCGGATCGGACCGTGTGCACGGCGAGTTGGCGCCCGGCAGCCGGGTGCGGGCCCGCGGGCCGCGCAACCACTTCCGCCTCGAACCGGCGCCCGCCTACCGGTTCGTGGCGGGCGGCATCGGCATCACGCCGATCCTGCCGATGCTGGCGGCCGCCGGGGAGTGGTCGCTGTTCTACGGGGGCCGGTCCCGCTCGTCGATGGCGTTCACGGACGAGGTGACCACCCGCCATCCGGCCGACCGCGTCCACCTGTGCGAGGGGCCGCTGGACCTGGCGGCGCAGCTCGCCGGTCTGCGGCCGGGTGAACTCGTCTACGCCTGCGGGCCCGAGTCGCTGCTCGCCGCCGTGGAGGAGCTGGTGCCGGCGGCGGCGCTGCGCACCGAACGCTTCACGCCGGCGGCCGCCGACCCGGGCGGGGACGACGAGGCGTTCGAGGTCGAACTGGCTCGCTCCGGACGGACGTTGACGGTGCCCGCCGGCCGGTCGGTCCTCGGCACCCTGCAGGACGCCGGGGTCGAGGTGCTCTACTCCTGCGCCGAGGGCACCTGCGGCACCTGCGAGACGGAAGTGCTGGCGGGCGAGGTCGATCATCGCGACAGCGTGCTCACCGCGCAGGAGCGGGACCGCAACGACACGATGATGGTGTGCGTGTCGCGGGCCAAGGGGGGACGCCTCACGCTGGATCTGTGACCGGAACGGGGGTGGGCGCGGCGGTGCGGGCCGCCCGGCGCAGCAGCGTCGAGGCGACCAGACCACCCGTCAGCACGGCTGCCGCGCCGACGAGTTGGCCGGTCTCCAGGGCCGAGCCGAACGCCCGGGTCATCGTGTGGCGCTCCGTCGCGGAGTCGGCGGCGGCGAGGGCGGCGGGCAGCGACGCGGCGGTCACCGGCACGAGCGCGGAGAACCGGGCACTGAGGACGGCGCCGAGGACGGCGACGCCCAGACCGCTGCCGAACTCGGTGACCGTGCCCTCGATGCCCGCACCCGCGCCCGCCTTCTCGCGCGGTATCGCGCCCAGCACCGCGACGGCCATCGCCGGGTTGGCGAACGCGCAGCCCACGCCCATCAGGACGAGGCCGACGAGCAGCCCGCCGTATCCGTCCACGACCCGCCCGGCGAGGGCGACGGCCGCCAGCCCGCAGGCGAGCAGGGTCATGCCGAGCGCGACGGCGCCCGGGATGCCGAGGCGGGTGCTCAACCGGGCCGACAGGCCGGTGAAGTTGAGCAGGACGACGGTCAGCGCGAACGGCGCGGTGCGCAGGCCCGCCTCCAACGGCCCGTACCCGAGGACGAACTGCAGCTGCTGGGTCAGCAGGTACAGGGCGCCGCCGCTGCCGAAGGTGATGAGGACGGCGCCGAACACCGCGCCGGTGAAGGTCCGGTCGCGGAAGAAGCCCATGTCGAGCATGGGGTCGGTGACGCGCCGCTCCCACAGGACGAACCCGGCGAGCGCGCACGCGCCCAGGCCCGCGCCCGCGAGGACGTACGGCGAGGCCCAGCCGTGGTCGGGCCCGGAGACCACCGCGTACACCAGCGACGTCATGGCGACCGTGGACAGCAACGCGCCCAGCAGGTCCGGGCGTTGGCTGCGCTCGGCCCGGCTCTCCGGGACGAGGACGGTGACGGCGACCAGGCCGAGGGCGACGACGGGCAGGTTGACGAGGAAGAGCGATCCCCACCAGAAGTGGTCGAGGAGGACGCCTCCGGCCAGCGGCCCCGCCGCGAAGCCGAGGGCGTTGACCGCGGCCCAGATCCCGATGGCGCGAACCCGCTCCTCGTCGTCGAAGACCTGCACGGCGACGGCGAGGGTGGTGGTCAGCAGCAGCGCGCCGCCCACGCCCATCCCGGCCCTGGCGGCGATCAACTGCCCGGTGTCCTGGGCGAGTCCGGCCGCCAGGGAGCCGAGGCCGAACAGGGCGAGGCCGGTCAGCAGGAGGCGCCTGCGGCCGTAGCGGTCGGCGGCCGCGCCGGCCGTGAGCAGCAGGCCGGCCTGGACCAGGACGTAGGCGTTGATGATCCACTGGACGTCGGCGGTGGTGGCGCCGAGCTCGGCGGTGAGCGTGGGGACGGCGACGTTCAGGATCGTGTTGTCGAGGATGACGACGAGCTGGGCGAGGCAGATCACGCCGAGGATCAGCCAGCGGCGCGGATCCCGGGCCGTCCCGGCGGACGCGGGGGCGGTCGGCTGCTCGGCGGCGGGCGTCGCCGTCATGCGGACTCCTTGGGGGAAGGGCGCGCGGGACGGACACCACCCCGCTGGTTAGGTAACCCTAACTCAGCGGGGCGGTGCTGCCCACGGGCCCCCTTCGCGGGCCCTGCGGCGTCAGCTGTTGAGCGCCACCCGGGGTACCGGCGCGGGCTCGGCCACGGGTTTCGAGAGCAGCATCATCGCGCCGAGCCCGAGGGCCGCGACGCCGGCGAAGAACCAGAAGCCCCAGGGGTGGGCGATGCCCGCCGTCACCAGGGCGCCCGTGACGAACGGTCCGGTGATCGAGCCGAGCCGGCCCACCGCGGAGGCCAGGCCGAGCGCGGTGCCGCGGGTGCGGGCCGGGAAGACCTGGGCGACGTATCCGTAGATGAGCACCTGCGCGGAGAACACGAAGACGCCGGTGAGCAGGACGAGCGCGTTGAGCAGCACGCTGTTGTCGATGCGCAGGCTCAGCACCGCGAGGAGGACGGCACCGGTGGCGAACCAGATGCGGGCGATGCGCCGGATGCCGTACCGGTCGGCGACGATCCCGGCGACGACGAGCCCGATGACCGCGCCGATGTTGAGGACGAGCAGCAGGGCGATGGAGCGCGAGATGGGGTAGCCCGCGCTGCGCATGAGCTGCGGCAGCCAGGTGTTCAGCCCGTACACGAGGAGCAGTCCCATGAAGGAGCCGCCCCAGATCGCGAGGGTGGTGCGGCGCAGTCGCGGGCCCAGCAGGTCGCGCATGCCGATGCGTTCGCCCTCCGGCTCCGCCTTCGCGGCCAGATAGGCGGCCGATTCGGGCAGCCGCCACCACATCAGTGGGACGACGAGCAGGCCCGCGACGCCGCCGCCGTAGAACAGCCAGTGCCAGTCGTTGCCGACGGCCAGCGCGAGGACGGAGGTGAGGACGGCGCCGACGTGGTAGCCGGTCATGGTGAACGTGCTGGCGCTGGCGCGGCGTCGCTCGGGGAGGTTCTCCGCCATCACGGTGAGCGCGACGGGCATGCACGCGCCGAGGCCGAGTCCGGCGAGGAAGCGCAGGGCGCCGAAGGCCGTCACGTTCGGTGCGAGCGGGGTCAGCAGGGTGAACACCGAGAAGAGCAGGACGGACCCGATGAGCATGCCGCGCCGGCCGAACCGGTCGGTGAGCGGGCCGAGTCCGGCGGCGCCGACGGCGACACCGACGAGGGAGACGGTGGCGACGCCGGTGGCGTCGGCGGCGGTGAAGCCGAGGTGGTGGGTGGAGAGCAGGGTGGGGATGGTGGCGCCGAGCGCCACCAGGTCGTACCCCTCGAGCAGGACGGTCAGCCAGCACAGCACCGCTGTGGTGACTCCCCGAGTGGGAG
>NZ_JAMOLN010000323.1 GCF_024448165.1 Streptomyces longispororuber | reverse complement strand
GCCGCGCCTTCCCCACGTGAACGCGCCCCTGGAGATCGCGCACGAAGTGCGCGTCTCCAGGGGCGCGGGGAACTGCGCGAGAAGCCCCCACGCACCCGCAGTCCGCGACGGACCGGAACGGGGCAGCCTGGACCGCCCTCCCACGCCCCCGCCCGGAGGGACTAGTGGGCGGCGGACTCCCAGTCCGGGCCCACGCCCACCGAAACATCCAGCGGCGCCCGGAGGGCCACCGCGTCGGCCATCTCCCGGCGGACCAGCTCCTCCAGCGCCGCGGCCTCCCCGGGCGCCACCTCCAGCACGATTTCGTCGTGGACCTGAAGCAGCATCCGGGACGTGAGCCCCGCCTCCGCGAGCGCCTTGTCCACGTTCAGCATCGCGATCTTCACGATGTCCGCGGCCGTGCCCTGGATCGGCGCGTTCAGCGCCATCCGCTCGGCCATCTCACGCCGCTGCCGGTTGTCCGAGTTCAGGTCGGGCAGATAGCGGCGTCGGCCGAGCATCGTCTCCGTGTATCCGGTGGCGCGCGCCTCGTCGACGACCCGCCGGAGGTAGTCGCGGACCCCGCCGAACCGCTCGAAGTACGTGTCCATCAGGGCACGCGCCTCGCCCGCCTCGATGTTCAGCTGCTGGGAGAGGCCGAAGGCGGACAGTCCGTAGGCCAGGCCGTACGACATCGCCTTGATCTTGCGGCGCATCTCGGCGTCGACCGCGGAGCGCTCCACGCCGAACACCTGCGACGCGACCGTGGTGTGCAGGTCCTCGCCGGAGGTGAACGCCTCGATGAGGCCCGCGTCCTCGGACAGGTGCGCCATCACGCGCAGCTCGATCTGGCTGTAGTCGGCCGTCATCAGCGACTCGAAGCCCTCGCCGACAACGAAGCCGCGGCGGATCGCGCGGCCCTCGTCCGTGCGGACCGGGATGTTCTGCAGGTTCGGGTCGGTCGAGGAGAGGCGGCCGGTCGCCGCCACCGTCTGGTTGAACGTGGTGTGGATGCGGCCGTCGGCGGCGATCGTCTTGATCAGGCCCTCGACCGTGACGCGCAGCTTCGCCTGCTCGCGGTGGCGCAGCATGATGACGGGCAGCTCGTGGTCCGTCTGCGTCGCCAGCCAGGCCAGCGCGTCCGCGTCCGTCGTGTATCCGGTCTTCGTCTTCTTCGTCTTGGGCAGGTCCAGCTCGCCGAAGAAGACTTCCTGGAGCTGCTTGGGGGAGCCGAGGTTGAACTCGTGGCCCACGGAGGCGTGCGCCTCCTTCACCGCCTGCTGGACGGCGCCCGCGAACATCTGCTCCATGGCCTCCAGATGGGCGCGGTCGGCCGCGATGCCGTGCCGCTCCAGGCGGGCGAGGAGCGTGGACGTGGGCAGCTCGATGTCCTTGAGGAGGTCCGCCGCGCCGACCTCCTTCAGGCGCTCGCCGAACGCCTCGCCCAGGTCGAGGATGGCGCGGGCCTGCACCATGAGCGCGTCGGCCTCGGCCTGGTCGTCCTCGTCCGTGCCGAAGGCCAGCTGTCCGTCGGCCGCGCCGGCCGGGGCGAGCTCGCGGCCCAGGTACTCCAGGGACAGCGCGTCGAGGGCGAAGGAGCGGCGGCCGGGCTTGACCAGGTACGCGGCGAGCGCCGTGTCCATGGTGATGCCCTCGACTCTCCAGCCGTGCTCGGCGAAGACCCGCATGACGCCCTTGGCGTTGTGCAGCACCTTCGGCTTCTCGGCGTCGGCGAGCCACTGGGCGAACGCCTTCTCGTCGGCCTCGTCCAGCGTGGACGGGTCGAACCAGGCGGCCTCTCCCCCGGCGGCGGCGAGCGCGATCTCGCTCACCGTGCCCGTGCCGAGCGACCAGGTGTCGACCGTCGCCAGGCCCAGGACGGCCTTGGCGTGCTCGGTCAGCCACGGGGCGACCTCGCCGGTACCGAGGACCTTTCCGTCCAGCTCGACGCCGGGCTCGGCCGGTGCCTGCTCGGCCTCCTCCGCACCCGGGTCGACGGCGAACAGCCGCTCGCGCAGCGACGGGTTCCGGATCTCCAGGGTGTCCAGGACCATCGCGATCGTGGTGCGGTCGTACGCCGTCCGCTCCAGGTCGCCGACGCCCTTGGGCAGCTCGACGTCGCGCACCATCTCGGTGAGCCGGCGGTTGAGCTTGACGGCCTCCAGGTGCTCCCGCAGGTTCGCCCCGGCCTTGCCCTTGACCTCGTCGGCGCGCTCGACCAGCTCGGCGAACGAACCGAACTGGTTGATCCACTTCGCGGCCGTCTTCTCGCCGACGCCCGGGATGCCCGGGAGGTTGTCCGACGGGTCGCCGCGCAGCGCCGCGAAGTCCGGGTACTGGGCGGGGGTCAGGCCGTACTTCTCCTGGACCTTCTCCGGCGTGAACCGGGTCAGCTCGGAGACGCCCTTGGTCGGGTACAGCACCGTCACGTTCTCCGTGACCAGCTGGAAGGAGTCGCGGTCGCCGGTGACGATGAGGACCTCGAAGCCCTCGGCCTCGGCCTGCGTGGCGAGCGTGGCGATGACGTCGTCCGCCTCGAAGCCGTCGACGGCGAAGCGCGGGGTGTGCATCGCGTCGAGCAGCTCGCCGATCAGCTCGACCTGGCCCTTGAACTCGTCGGGCGTCTTCGAGCGGTTCGCCTTGTACTCGGTGAACTCCTCGGAGCGCCACGTCTTGCGGGACACGTCGAACGCCACCGCGAAGTGCGTGGGCGACTCGTCGCGCAGGGTGTTCGCCAGCATCGACGCGAAACCATAGATCGCGTTCGTCGGCTGGCCCGTCGCCGTCGTGAAGTTCTCCGCGGGCAGCGCGAAGAACGCGCGGTACGCCAGCGAGTGCCCGTCCATGAGCATCAGCCGGGGGCGCCCACCTGCACCGCTGCCCGTCGCCTTCGTCGCGGTTGTCTTCGCCGTTTTCGCTGCTTTCTCTGCCACGTCCCCGATCCTGCCACGCCCCACTGACAGTGCGGCCCACCCCGACCGGGCGGCGGCGCCGTCGGACCCCCGTGCGAGGATCGGAGACGTACCTCACAGCACGCTCGCAGGACCCGCTCGAAGGGGAGCACGACATGGCCAGCAAGCCGCCCGCGTCAGACCCGGTCCAGGACGCGCCGCAGGTTGCGGCGCCGCAGCACCACGCCGCTGGGCTGCCGGCCGTCAAGCACTCCCTCAAGATCGCCCGCGAGCAGATGGGCGTGAAGCGCACCGCCCTGACGCTGCTGAGGGTCAACCAGAAGGACGGCTTCGACTGCCCGGGCTGCGCCTGGCCCGAGCCCGAGCACCGGCACGCGGCGGAGTTCTGCGAGAACGGGGCGAAGGCGGTCGCCGAGGAGGCGACGCTGCGCCGGGTGACCCCGGAGTTCTTCGCCGCCCACCCGGTCACGGACCTCGCGACGCGCTCCGGGTACTGGCTGGGCCAGCAGGGCCGGCTCACGCACCCCATGTACCTGGCCGAGGGCGCCACGCACTACGAGCCGGTGCCGTGGGAGCGGGCCTTCGACATCATCGGCGAGGAGCTCGACGCGCTCTCCTCCCCCGACGAGTCGGTCTTCTACACGTCGGGCCGGACCAGTAACGAGGCGGCGTTCCTCTACCAGCTGTTCGCCCGCGAGTTCGGCACGAACAACCTGCCCGACTGTTCGAACATGTGCCACGAGTCGTCCGGTTCGGCGCTGACGGAGACCATCGGCATCGGCAAGGGCAGCGTCCTCCTGGAGGACCTGTACAAGGCGGACCTGATCATCGTCGCCGGGCAGAACCCGGGCACGAACCATCCGCGGATGCTCTCCGCCCTGGAGAAGGCGAAGGCGGGCGGCGCGCGGATCATCTCGGTGAACCCGCTGCCGGAGGCGGGCCTGGAGAAGTTCAAGAACCCGCAGACGCCGAAGGGCCTCACCAAGGGCGCCTCGCTCACCGATCTCTTCCTGCAGATCCGGCTCGGCGGCGACCAGGCCCTCTTCCGCCTCCTGAACAAGCTGGTCCTGGAGACGGAGGGCGCCACGGACGACGCCTTCATCGCCGAGCACACCCATGGCTTCGAGGAGTTCGCCGCCGCCGCGCGGGGCGCCGACTGGGACGAGACGCTGACGGCGACCGGCCTCTCCCGCGCGGACATCGAGCGGACCCTGGAGATGGTGCTCGCCTCCAAGCGCACCGTCGTGTGCTGGGCGATGGGCCTCACCCAGCACAAGCACTCGGTGCCGACGATCCGCGAAGTGGTCAACTTCCTGCTGCTGCGCGGCAACATCGGCCGTCCGGGCGCGGGCGTCTGCCCGGTGCGCGGCCACTCGAACGTGCAGGGCGATCGCACCATGGGCATCTTCGAGCGCCCCGCCCCGGCGTTCCTGGACGCCCTGGAGAAGGAGTTCGGGTTCGCGCCGCCGCGCGAGCACGGCTTCGACGTCGTCCGCGCCATCCGCGCGCTGCGCGACGGCGAGGCGAAGGTCTTCTTCGCCATGGGCGGCAACTTCGTGGCCGCGTCCCCCGACACCGAGGTCACCGAGGCTGCCATGCGCCGGGCCCGCCTCACCGTCCACGTGTCGACGAAGCTGAACCGCTCGCACGCCGTCACCGGCGCCCGCGCCCTGATCCTGCCCACGCTCGGCCGCACCGAGCGCGACCTGCAAGGCAGCGGCGAGCAGTTCGTGACGGTCGAGGACTCCATGGGCATGGTGCACGCCTCCCGCGGCCGCCTCGACCCCGCGAGCAAGCACCTCCTGTCCGAGCCCGCCATCGTGGCCCGCCTGGCCCGCCGCGCCCTCGGCGAGGACTCCCGCACGCCCTGGGAGGAGTTCGAGAAGGACTACGCGACGATCCGCGACCGCATCGCCCGCGTCATCCCCGGCTTCGAGGACTTCAACGAGCGCGTCGCGAACCCGTCGGGCTTCGCCCTGCCGCACGCCCCGCGCGACGAGCGCCGCTTCCCGACCGCCACCGGCAAAGCCAACTTCACGGCCGCCCCGGTCGAGTACCCGCGGCTGCCCGAGGGCCGGCTGCTGCTGCAGACGCTGCGCTCGCACGACCAGTACAACACCACGATCTACGGCCTGGACGACCGCTACCGCGGGATCAGGAACGGCCGGCGGGTCGTCCTGGTGAACGCCGAGGACGCCAAGGAGCTGTCCCTGGCCGAGGGGTCGTACGTGGATCTGGTCAGCGAGTGGAGCGACGGCGTCGAGCGGCGCGCACCCGGCTTCCGCGTCGTGCACTACCCGACGGCCCGCGGCTGCGCGGCGGCGTACTACCCGGAGACCAATGTCCTGGTGCCGCTCGACGCCACCGCGGACACCAGCAACACCCCCGCCAGCAAGTCCGTCGTGGTCCGCCTGGAACAATCCAGGACCGACTGAGCGTTTGCTCAGCCAGCTGTCACCTCCCGCACGCAGGCACGACGGACGGAGCCGGCCCCCATGGGCGAGCAGAACCACGTGAAGTTCCCGCAAGAGGTCATCGACGAGTACGCGGCGCTCGGCGTCGACCTGCCCGCCCTGTTCTCCGCCGGGCACCTCGGCACCCGGATGGGCATCGAGATCAAGGAGGCCTCGGCCGACCGCGTGGTCGGCACGATGCCCGTCGAGGGCAACACGCAGCCGTACGGCCTGCTGCACGGCGGCGCCTCCGCCGTCCTCGCCGAGACCCTCGGCTCGGTCGGCTCGATGCTGCACGGCGGCCTCGGCAAGATCGCCGTCGGCGTCGACCTGAACTGCACGCACCACCGCGGCGCCCGCTCCGGCCTGGTCACGGGCGTGGCCACGCCCGTGCACCGCGGCCGCTCCACGGCGACGTACGAGGTCGTCATCACCGACGAGCAGGACAGACGGGTCTGCACGGCCCGTCTGACCTGCCTCCTCAAGGAAGCTCCCACGGCGCCTACCGCGTAGCGGGCGCCGTCGGCAGCGTCACCGAGCCGACCCCGGCGCGCACGGTCATCGTCGTGCCCGCCGGGTACCGCAGGGTGTAGTCGTAGTCGGTCGAGATCAGCACCAGGCCGAGCCGGTGCCCGGCCTTGAAGACGTAGTCCTGCGGCTGCAGGTCCCAGCGCAGCCGGTACTCCCGGCCCTCGACGACCTTGCTCTGGCGCGCGTACGAGTCGCGATTGCGGGCGTCGAGCCAGCCCCGCGTGACGATCTTGAAGTCCGCGCTCTGCGTGGCGTGCCTCGTCCGGTACGCGCAGCCGGTCTCACCGGGCAGCCCGGGCACGCCCTCGCCGTAGCAGACCTGCTGCGTGGTGTCGGTGACCGTCCCGGACGTCGCGCGGGTGTCCTTTCCGTAGTCGACGAGCAGCGCCGTCACGTAGGGCGACGTACCGGAGAGTGACGAACGGACGTCGACCTCGGGCACTCCGTTGAGCCGTACGTCGCGGTCGAGGGGCCCGGTCGTGTACGCGAGCCGGTTCGGGTTCGCCGCGTCCGGTGACGTCACGAGCTGCTCGGCGGGGACGGTGCGGCCCGCGTCGGTCAGCGACTGCACGGTGGCCGGGCCCGGGGAGCGGCCGAGGGAGCCGTCGGCGCGCAGCCGCAGTGTGGTGTCCCGGGTGCCGGGGGCGGGCCAGTCCCGCTGCTGCCGCCAGCTGAAGTCGGCCTGCTCGACGTCGACTTGGGGTTCCTTCGTGATGCCGTTGCCGATGCCGTAGAGGTAGTGGTCGAACCAGTGGTGGACCTGGCGCAGCCACTCCTCCATGCGCAGCGGCATCGGGTTGGTGTGCCCGGCCTGGTGCAGCCACAACTTGCGCGGGACGTGGTTCTTCTTGAGCGCCTCCCACAACTGGCCCGCGTTCTTGGTCTTCACGTTCCAGTCGTTGAGCCCGTGCACGACGAAGACGCCTGCCTTGATCTTCCGGACGTCCTTGAGGTAGTCGCGCTCGGCCCAGTACGGGGACCAGTCGCCGGTCACCCGGTCCTGGTCGCGCTCCAGGGCGGCCAGGACGGGCTTGCAGACCTCCCGGTCGGCGCGCGAGTACACGTACTTGGCCAGCACGTCGGTGTCCTCGCCCTGGAACGTGCCGGGGGCGACGACGCCGCCGTTCGCGCGGTAGTAGTCGTACCAGGAGGAGATCCCGGAGATCGGCACGATCGCCTTGAGGCCCTCGACTCCCGTACTCGCGACGGCCGTCGGCAGGGTGCCGTTGTAGGAGATGCCCATCATCGCGGCGTTGCCGGTGGACCAGCCGGCCTCGACCGGACGGCCGTCGAGGTCCCAGCCCTTCGCGCGGCCGTTCAGCCAGTCGATCGCGGCCTTCGCGCCCAGCGTCTCGTTGCGGCCGCCGGAGGTCGGACAGCCGGTGGAGCCGCCGGTGCCGAGGCTGTCGACCTGGGCCACGGCGTAGCCACGGGGCAGGAAGTAGTTGTCGTAGTAGCCCGAGTACGCGACGGCGGGGCCGGTCAATCCCGGTTTTCCCGCGCCCTGTTGGCGCTTCGCGGGCAGTCCGTCCTCGTCGAGGTCGACGCCGTGGTTCGGGACGTCGTTGCCGCCCGCCCAGTACGGGCTGGCCTCGACGATCGTGGCGACCTTCAGGCCCGCCGTGTCCGTCTCCCTCGGGCGCAGGATCCGCATCCGTACGGTGTCGCGCGTGCCGTCGCCGTCGCTGTCGGCCTCCGTGCGGATGTCGACCTGCTGGTAGACGGCGTCGGCGCGGGAGAAGACGGGCTGCGTCTCCCGGCCCGTCACCGTCAACTCGGCATGTGACTGCGGGGGTTGGGCGGCGTACGCGGAGGGGGCGGCCAGGGCCGCCGTCAGCGCGCACACCACGGCCAGGCCGCGGACGCGGCGCCGTCTCTTGCCGGGGGATCTCACCATCGTGCCTCCAGGGGCGCGGTAAGGGAGTTCACTCGCGGGACGCGTGTATTGCACCGCGCCGCGCCCCGCCCCACCAGAGGGCCTGCCCAACTCGCTTGATCGACGGACCCGTTGGCGGACGGCGACGCTCCGGCTTACCGTCGAGCATGACCGGCATCGGGCCCGTGGAGGAGTACGACCCCGGCGACGACTCTCCGCCCCCGGCCGACGTGATCGGCACCGGCTCCCCGCCCCCTGCCGACGTGATCGGCACCGACTCCCCCCGCCTGCACGAGCGTTGGGCCGCGCTGCCCGCGCG
>NZ_JAMOLN010000322.1 GCF_024448165.1 Streptomyces longispororuber | reverse complement strand
CCACCCGTACGTCTCGGGGGCCGTCCTCACGGCCGGCACGATCGTGGAGCTGTGCTTCTTCCCCGGCTCGCTCACCATGACGGTGGCGGTCGTCCTGTGCGCGGCGTCCCTGATGTGGCGGCGGGCCTGTCCGCCGGTCGCGCTGCTCACGGTCGCGGCGGCGTTCGTGAGCTTCGGCGCGGACACCGCGCTGTCGTTCTCGGCGATGATCTGCGGGCCGATGGGCTGGTACGTGCTGGCCAGGCACCGGGTGCTGCACCCGGCGCTCCTCGTCGCCGGCGGCGCGTTCGGCGCGCTCAGCGTGAACCTCGTGCACATCGCGAGCTGGGCCCGCGACGACCGGCTGCCGAACGTGCCGACGTTCGGCCAGGCGGGCACGCTGAGCCTGTTCACGGAGACGTTCGGGCTGTCCGCGTTCGTCCTCGCGGCCGTCGCGCTCGGCGACGCGGTCCGCTCCCGCGAGCAGGCCCGGCAGGACCGGGCGCTGGCGCAGGCCCAGTTGATCGCCATGGAGCGGCGCCAGGCCGCGGAGGCGGAGCGCGCCGCGATCGCCCGCGAGCTGCACGACATCGTCGCCCACTCGGTGTCGATGATCGCGGTGCAGGCGGAGAGCGCGACGTACACGACGCCCGGTCTGTCGCCCACCGCCCGGGACGGCTTCCAGCAGATCGCGGGCACGGCCCGCGCGTCGATGGCCGAACTGCGCAGGCTGCTCGGGGTGTTGCACGCGGACGGCGGCGCGGCGACCGCCCCGCAGCCGTCCCTGGACCGCCTCGGCGATCTGATCGAGCAGCACCGCACGGTGGGCGGCAGCGCCGAGCTGACGGTGACGGGCGAGCGGGTGCCGCTGCCCGCGACCTGGGAACTGTCGGCGTACCGGATCGTCCAGGAGTCCCTGACGAACGTGCGCAAGCACTCCCCCGGCGCCGCCACCTCCGTCTCCGTCGAACTCGGCTACGGGAAGGACCGGTTGACGATCAGGGTCGCGGACGACGGGCCCGGCCCCGCGCCCGACGCTCCGCCCGGCCACGGCCTGCCCGGCATGCGCCAGCGCGCGGCCCTGGTGGGCGGCACCCTCACCGCCGGCCCGGGCCGCGCCGGCGGCTTCCTGGTCGAGGCGGTGCTGCCCTGGTGACCCCCGTGCCGCAGAAGATCCGCACGCTGGTCGCCGACGACCAGGCCGTGGTCCGCACCGCGTTCGCCGGGCTGCTGGCCACCCAGCCGGACATCGAGGTGGTCGCGGAGGCCGAGGACGGCACGGGCGCGGTGCGGCTGGCCGCCGAGCACCGCCCCGACGTGGTGCTCCTGGACATCCGGATGCCGGGGACGAACGGCATCGAGGCGGCCCGCGCGATCCTGGACGCGTCGCGGGCCTCGGGCGGCACGACGAAGGCGCTGATGCTGACCACGTTCGGCCTCGACGAGTACGTCTACGAGGCGCTCGCCGCGGGCGCGTCCGGTTTCCTCCTCAAGGACGCCACCTTCCCCGAACTGCTGCACGCGGTACGGGTGGTGGCGGCGGGCAACGCACTGCTCTCGCCCGAGATCACCCAGCGGATGGTCGCCGAGTTCGCCCGGCAGCGCGTCACCGTCCCGCCGAGGCGCAGCGTCGAGGGGCTCACCGGCCGGGAGGTCGAGGTGCTCGTCCTCATCGCCCGCGGTCTGTCGAACGCGGAGATCGCCGAGCACCTCACCATCACCGACCACACCGTGAAGACCCACATCAACCGGCTGTTCGCCAAGCTGGACCTGCGCGACCGCGCGCAGGCGGTGATCACGGCGTACGAGACGGGCCTGGTCAGACCCGCCCCGTGAGGGCCCGCTCAGCCGAAGGCGGCTCAGCCGAAGGTGGCCCGCTCCAGCCAGAACTCCAGCAGCTCCCGCTCGCCCAGCACCTCCACCCGCGCGTCGTCCAGCGGCACCCTCCGGTAGAAGGCGAGCAGCAGCGCGGTGAGCGGTCCGCGCAGCGCGACGTCGGCCTTCTCGTGGCCGCGCCGCCAGGCGACGCCCTCGTCGCGCAGCTCGATCAGCCACTCGGCCGCCACCTCGGGCGCGGTGTCGGTGGCGTGCAGGTGCAGGGTGCGGCCGGGACCGCGCAGGTCGATGAGCGCCTGGTCGAAGCCGATGCGCTGCCCGTACGTGACGATCTGCAGCCACTCGTCGACCGCGTCGGCCGCGAGCTCGGGCGGCACGTCGTAGGCGGCTCCGGCGGCGAGGGCCGCGTCGGCGCGGTGGACCACCGTCTCGTGGGCCATGCGGCGGGCCCAGAACCCGGCGTCGCGGCGCCAGGACCAGGTCCAGCAGGGCTCGTCGGGGCCGGCCGCGCGGAGCGTGTCGGCGGTGCGGCGGGCGCCGTCGGCGAGCCAGGCGTCGAGTGCGGCGGGGTCGTCGTCCGCGGGCCCCTCGAAGCCCTCCACCGCCTTCTCCGACACCTCCTCCACGGCCCGGGTGCGCACGGTCGTCTCGACCCAGCGGTGGGCGCCGCCGACGTGCACGGCGAGGTCGCGCAGCGTCCAGTCGGGGCAGGTCGGCACGGTCACGGCGAGGTCGGCGCCGCGCAGATGGTCCCTGAGCAGATCGGTCTGGGCGAGGATCTCGTCGCAGTAGCGGTCGTGGGAGAGCGGCGCGTGCGGCTGGGTTTCCGTCGTCATGCGCCGACCCTACGAAGCGGGACCGGCTTCCAGCACCACGATTTCCGCCGCGTCGAAGGCGACGCCGACCTCGGCGCCCGGCTCCGGCGCCTCGCGCAGCGCGCAGGCCGCTTCGAGCCGGGGCGCGTCCGCGGGCTGCAGGTGCAGGGCGACGTGGGTGCCGCGGAAGGTGCGGGCGGCGACGGTGCAGGTCAACTGGGCGTCGGCGGCGGGCACGAGGCGTACCCCGGCGGGCCGGACGAGGATCGTGCCCGGGCCCTGCGGCGCGCCGGCCGGCACCGGCACCTTGCCCCACGGCGTGTCCGCGGACTCGCCGGTGACGCTCGCCGGGACGACGTTGTCGAAGCCGAGGAAGCGGGCGACGAACTCGTCGGCGGGGTCCTGCCACACCTCCAGAGGCGTCCCGGACTGGGCGATGCGGCCGTCCCGCATCACCACGACCCGGTCGGCGAGCGCGAAGGCCTCGCCCTGGTCGTGCGTGACGGCGAGGACGGTGGTGCCCAGGTCGCCGAAGAGTTCCCGCAGTTCGACGACGAGCCGCTCGCGCAGGGAGCGGTCGAGCTGGCCGAGCGGCTCGTCCAGCATCAGCAGCCGGGGGCGCGGCGCGAGGGCGCGGGCGAGCGCGACCCGCTGCTGCTCGCCTCCCGACAGCGCGGCGACGGCCCGATGCTCGGCGCCCGGTAGACCGACGAGCGCGAGCAACTCCCGTACGCGGGAGGCCTGTTCGTCGCGAGAGGCGCCGTGCATGCGGAGCCCGAAGGCGACGTTGCCGCCGACGTCGCGCTGCGGGAACAGCTGATGGTCCTGGAACATCAGGCCGACGCCCCGCTTGTGCGCGGGCACGCCCGTCTGGTCGCGTCCGTCGAGCGACACCCGGCCGCCGTCCAGGGGCTGCAGTCCGGCGACGGCCCGCAGCAGCGTCGACTTGCCGCTGCCGCTCGGCCCGAGCACGCACACGATCTCGTGCTCGGCGACCGCCAGGTCCACGTCGTCGAGCACGGCGCGGCCGCCGAACCGTACGGTCGCGTCGTCCAGCTCCAGCAGCGCCATCAGAACTCCCCGGTCGAGGCCCTGGCGGGCCGCATGCGTTCGAGCAGCAGCAGGGCGGCGGCGCAGACGACCATCAGGACGGTCGACAGGGCCATCGCCTGCCCGTAGTTGAGGTCACCGGCCCGGCCGAGCAGCCGGGCCACGGC
Source organism: Streptomyces longispororuber (assembly GCF_024448165.1). Classification (GTDB taxonomy): domain Bacteria; phylum Actinomycetota; class Actinomycetes; order Streptomycetales; family Streptomycetaceae; genus Streptomyces; species Streptomyces longispororuber_A. The sequence goes on along the minus strand of NZ_JAMOLN010000322.1, from coordinate 4,341 downwards.
GACCGGCAGGGTCGGGTTGTCGGGCCGCGCGATGAACACGGTCGCCCCGAACTCGCCCAGCGACACGGCGAACGCGAACCCCGCCGCGATGAGCAGCGCCCGCCGCACCATGGGCAGGTCGACCTCGCGCCAGGCCCGCAGCGGCGACGCCCCGAGCACGGCGGCGGCCTCCCGCAGGCGGCCGTCCACGGCCCGCAGGACCGGCAGCATGGTGCGTACGACGAAGGGCACGCCGACCAGGGCCTGGGCGAGCGGCACCAGGATCCAGGTGGCCCGCAGATCCAGCGGCGGCTCGTCGAGCGTGATCAGGAACCCGAATCCGACGGTCACCGCGGACACGCCGAGCGGCAGCATCAGCAGCGCGTCGAACCCGCGCACGAGCCGGCCGGCCCGGCGGGTGAGCGCGGCGGCGGCGAGCCCGCCGATCACGACCGCGATGCCGGTGGCGGCGAGCGCGTACTCCAGCGAGTTCCAGATCGCGTCGATCGGCGGGACGAGGAAGGTCCCGCCGTCGGCGTCGCCGAGCGCCCGGAAGTACGCGAACCCGTAGCCGTCCGGGGTGTCCAGCGACCGCTGCACCAGCACGCCGAGCGGCAGCAGGACCAGCACGACGACGGTCGCCAGCACTCCGCCCAACAGCGCCCACTGCCCCGCGCCGCGCGGCCGCCGCGCCGTCTGCGCGGCGTCGACGAGCCGCAGCGTGCTCTCCCGCCGCCGTACGGTCCAGGCGTGCACGCCGAGGATGAGGCCGACGGCGGCGAACTGCACGACGGTCAGGACCGCGGCGGTGGACAGGTCGAGGATCTGCGCGGTCTGCCGGTAGATCTCGACCTCCAGGGTCGAGAAGCCGGGGCCGCCCAGGATCTGCACGACGCCGAACGAGGTGAACGTGAAGAGGAACACCATCAGCGCGGCGGCGGCGACCGCGGGCACCAGCGCGGGCAGCGTCACCTTCCGCCAGGCCGCGAGCCGGGAGGCGCCGAGCATCCGCGCGGCCTCCTCCTGCCGCGGGTCGAGCTGCGCCCACAGCCCGCCCACCGTCCGGACGACGACGGCGTAGTTGAAGAAGACGTGCGCGAGCAGGATCGCCCACACGGTCGTGTCGAGCCGCACGCCCCACAGCTCGTCGAGGAGCCCGCCCTGCCCGAGCAGCGCGAGGAACGCGGTCCCGACCACCACGGTCGGCAGCACGAACGGCACGGTCACGACGGCCCGCAGCACCTGCTTGCCGGGAAAGTCGAACCGCGCGAACACATAGGCGCCCGGCAGCGCGATCAGCAGGGTCAGCGCGGTGGAGGCGAGCGCCTGCCACACCGTGAACCACAGGACGTGCCGGATGTCGGACTGCCCGAGCACGTCCAGGATCCGCCCGAACCGCCAGGCGCCGTCGACGTGCAGCCCGCGCTCGACGATCGCGGCGACCGGATAGGCGAAGAAGACGCCGAAGAACGCGACGGGCACGGCCATGAGACCGAGCCGCGCCGCACTGCCCGCACGAGTCGTACGGGCCTGGTCGACCGCCCTGCCGACTGCCTTGTCGACTGCCTTGTCGACTGCCTTGTCGACTGCCTTGTCGACTGCCTTGTCGGCTACTTCAGTACGAGCGAGGTCCACGACTTGACCCAGTCGTCACGGTTGTCCGCGATCTTGCGGGGACTCATGGTCTCGGCGTCGTCGACCGGCACCGCGTACTTGGTGTACTCGGCGGGCGGGGTGGCGCTCTTGGTCACCGGGTCGACGAACATGTTGAGCGGCATGTCCTCCTGGAACTCCTTGGAGACGAGGAAGTCGATGAGCGCCTGGCCGCCCTTCTCGTTCTTCGCTCCGTCGAGCAGGCCCGCGAACTCGATCTGCCGGAAGCACGTCCCCGTCGCGACGCCGACGGGCGACGTCTTGGGCTGCGGGTCGGAGTAGATCGCCTCGGCGGGCGGCGAGGAGGCGTACGAGACGACGAGCGGCCGGTCGCCCTTGGCCTTCTTGCCGCCGGCGCTGCCGCTGAACTCCTCGTTGTAGGCCTGGTCCCAGCCGTCGACGACCTTCACGCCGTTGGCCTTGAGCTTCTTCCAGTAGCCCTGCCAGCCGTCGTCGCCCTGGCTCGCGGCGGAGCCGAGCAGGAAGCCGAGGCCGGGCGAGGAGGTGGCCGCGTTCTCGGTGACGAGCAGATCCTTGTAGGCGGGCTTGGCGAGGTCGGCGAAGGAGGCGGGCGGCGTCAGCTTGTGCTGCTCGAAGTACGCCTTGTCGTAGTTGACGCAGATGTCGCCGGTGTCGACGGGCGTCACCCGGTTCTTGCCGCTGTCGAGCTGGTACTCGCTCTTCACGTCCGCCAGGCCCTCGGCCTTGTACGAGGCGAAGATCCCGTTGTCGAGGGCCCGCGACAGCAGGGTGTTGTCGACGCCGAAGAAGACGTCGCCCTGCGGGTTGCCCTTGGACAGGATCGCCTTGTTCACGGCCTCACCGGCGTCCCCGTCCTTGAGGACCTTCACCTGGTAGCCGGACTTCTTCTCGAAGTCGGCCAGGACGTTCTTGGAGACGGCCCACGAGTCGTGGCTGACGAGGGTGACGGTCTTGGAGTCGCCGCCGGATCCCGAGTCGTTCGACGACCCGCACGCGGACAGCGTGACGAGACCGAGGCCCATGGCCACGGCCACGTACGTCTTCTTGCTCACTGGTTTTCCTCCTGGGGGTGACCAGGAAGAGACGCGGCCCTGCCCGGAGACCTCGCGGTTTCCGGGCAGGGCGCAACAGCTTGGAGTGTTGACCGAACTTCCTACCCAGAATGACCTGGGCGAGGTTCAGAGGGTCTGCGGTCGATACCGCACTCTCAGCGCTGTGGCGCTCCCCTGTCGGAATATGCAGATGTCAGTACGCCTGTACGAGACGTACACCGGCAAGGCTACCGCTCGGTGGCCGCCAGCTGTCCACAGGCCCCGTCGATCTCCTGGCCACGGGTGTCCCGGATGGTGACGGGCACGCCGTGCGCGGCGATGGCCTCGACGAACGCCTTCTCGTCCTCGGGCCGCGACGCCGTCCACTTCGACCCGGGGGTCGGGTTCAGCGGAATGAGATTGACGTGCACGGGCTTGCCCCGGAGCAGCCGGCCGAGCCGGTCACCGCGCCACGCCTGGTCGTTGATGTCCCGGATCAGCGCGTACTCGATGGACAGCCGGCGCCCGGACCTCGCGGCGTACTCCCACCCGGCGTCCAGCACCTCCCGGACCTTCCACCGCGTGTTGACGGGGACGAGGGTGTCGCGCAGCTCGTCGTCGGGGGCGTGCAGCGAGATCGCGAGCCGGCACTTGAACCCCTCGTCGGCGAACCGGTGAATGGCAGGCACCAGCCCGACGGTGGACACGGTGATGCCACGCTGGCTCAGCCCGAGCCCGTCCGGCTCGGGATCGGTGAGCGCACGGATGGACTGGACGACCCGCTTGTAGTTGGCGAGCGGCTCGCCCATCCCCATGAAGACGATGTTGCTGAGCCGCGCCGGACCGCCCGGGATCTCCCCGTCGCGCAGGGCCCGCATCCCGTCGACGATCTGGTGCACGATCTCACCGGTCGACAGGTTCCGGTCGAGCCCGGCCTGGCCGGTGGCGCAGAACGGACAGTTCATCCCGCACCCGGCCTGCGACGAGATGCACATGGTGACCCGGTCCGGGTACCGCATGAGCACGGACTCGACGAGCGTCCCGTCGAACAGCCGCCACAGGGTCTTGCGCGTGGTGTCCTGGTCGGTCGACAGGTGCCGCACGACGGTCATCAGCTCCGGCAGCAACGCCTCCCGCAGCTTCTCGCGCGAACCGGCGGGGATGTCGGTCCACTCCGCGGGGTCGTGCGCGTACCGCGCGAAGTAGTGCTGCGAGAGTTGCTTGGCGCGGAACGGCTTCTCGCCGATCGCGGCGACAGCTTCCTTGCGCTCGGCAGGCGTCAGGTCGGCAAGGTGCCGCGGCGGCTTCTTGGCTCCGCGCGGGGCGACGAAAGTGAGTTCTCCGGGCTTAGGCATGGCTGTACCAGTGTCGCAGATGGATGGGGGTGACCTGGGGTCGTGGCGTGGGACGGGGTTCGTCAGCTCTGGGCGGTGTCGTCGTCCGTCTGCCCGGTGCCCTCGGCCGTGCCTGTCTTCTCGCGCATCTTGCGCAGCAGCTCCGCCTTCTGGTCGGCCGCGCGCCGGCGGTCGGCGTTGCGGTGCGGGCCGTTGTTCTGCCGTTCGGCGCGGGACTGCTTCTTGCGCTGGCCGCCGCCCTGGCCCACGGGGTTGTTGATGTTCTTGCTGTCGGTCACGGGTTCTCCCGGCGGTGATGTGAAGTGATCCACGTTACCCGGTTCCGTCGGCTCCGCGCGCCG
>NZ_JAMOLN010000321.1 GCF_024448165.1 Streptomyces longispororuber | reverse complement strand
GTCCGCCTAGGCCGCGCCCACCACCTGCCCCACGTGGCGGGTCGCCGCCCACAGTGCCAGGGCGGCGAGGCTGAAGGACGCGCCGAGTGTCGTGACGGCAGGCCAGCCGCCGGTCGCGTAGGCGAGGGAGGAGCCGAGGGCGCCGAGGCTGCTGCCTGCCGAGTAGAAGACCATGTAGCCGCCGATGATCCTGCTGCCCGCGTCGGGGCGGACCGAGTGGATCAGGGTCTGGTTGGTGACGTGGACGGCCTGCACGGCGAAGTCCAGCAGGACGGCGCCGATCGCGAGCGCCCACAGCGACCGCCCGGTCAGGCCGATCGGGAGCCAGGAGAGGGCCAGTACGGCGAGGCCGACGCCCGTGGTGCGCCGGGCGAGGCCCCGGTCGTTCCAGCGTCCGGCCGCGGTGGCGGCGACGGCCCCGGCCGCCCCGGCGAGCCCGAACGCGCCGATCGCCGTGTGCGACAGCGACCACGGCGGACCGCTGAGCGGCTGTGCCATGCCGCTCCACAGCGTGCTGAACGCGGCGAACACCAGCAGGGCGAGCGCGCCCCGGACCCGCAGCAGCGGGTGGCGGGCGAACAGGGTGACGGTCGAGGCCACGAGCCGCCCGTACGACATCTCGTGCGCACCGACGGTCGGGGTGCCCGCGGGCAGGGCCCGGCGCACCAGGACGGTGAGGACGAGGATCACGCCCGCGGCCACGAGGTAGACGGCCCGCCAGCCGGCGAGGTCGGCGAGTGCTCCGGCGGCTGCGCGGGCGAGCAGGATCCCGGTGACGATGCCGCCGGTGACCGTGCCGACGGCGCGGCCCCGCCGGGCGGGCGGGGTCAGGGCGGCCGCCGCCGCGACCATCGTCTGGGCGACGACGGCGAGCAGTCCGACCGCCGCGAGCGCGCCGAACAGTGCGACGGCGCCCGGCGCGAGCCCGGCCGCCAGCAGGGCGGCTGCGAGCAGCGCGAGCTGGCCGGTGACCAGGCGTCGGCGGTCGAGCAGGTCACCGAGCGGGACGAGGGCCAACAGGCCTACTGCATAGCCGAGTTGGGTCACGGTCACGATCGCGCCGAGCCATCCCGCGCCGAGCGCGAACCGTTCGCCGAGCGTCACCAGGAGGGGCTGGGAGAAGTAGACGGTGGCGACCGAGCTGCCGCAGGCGAGGGCGAGCAGGGGCACGAGCCGGGCGGGTGGCGACCCGTCCGGCACGCCCGTCTCCCCCGCACGCACCGCTCCGCTCCCGCCGCATGCGCCGACCGGTTCCGAGCACTGGACCGCCATGTCGCCCCGCCTTCCGTTTGGTTGCATCTTGCTACCAGCGTGACCGTAGCCGGACGAGGTAGCATGTTGCAACCACTCCGGAAGGGTCCGGGGGCTGGAGGATGAGGAGTCGCGGATGGTCGCCCGCACACGATTCGATGCCGACCCGTGCCCCGTCGCCCGGTCGGTGAACGCCATCGGCGACTGGTGGTCGCTGCTGATCGTGCGGGACGCCTTCGACGGCAGCCGCCGGTTCGGCGAGTTCCACCGCAGCCTCGGCATCGCGAAGAACATCCTGGTCACGCGGCTGCGTTCACTGGAGGACGCCGGTGTGCTGCAGAGCGTGCCCGCCCCGGACGGCGGCTCCCACCGCGAGTACCACCTCACGGACAAGGGCCGCGCCCTCTTCCCGGTGATCGTCGCGCTGCGCCAGTGGGGCGAGGCGGAGTGCTTCACCCCCGGCGAGGAGCACTCCCGCCTCCTCGACCGCAGGACCGGCCGCCCGCTGCACCGGCTGGAGATCCGGGCGGCGGACGGCCGGCCGGTGGAGCCGGAGGACACGGTCGTCGAGAAGGTGTGAGCGGCCGGGACCTCCGGCCCGCACGGGGCCGGGGCGACGCTCCGGCGTCGGCGATCTAGAGTGCCTGCGAGGGGTGGACCGTCGGACGGTGTCGCCGGCGACACCGCGGACCTCGGGTCCGGGACCGGAGAGAACGATGAAGGCAGCGCAGTTCAGCAGGTTCGGCGGCCCCGAGGTGCTGGAGATCGTGGAGCTTCCCGAACCGCACCCGGGGCCGGGTCAGGTGCGGATCGCGGTGCGCGCCGCCGGTGTCAACGCCAGCGACTGGAAGAAGCGCAGGGGCCTGATGGACCAGGAGCTTCCGCAGACCCTGGGCCACGAGGCGGCGGGCGTCGTCGACGCGCTCGGCGACGGCGTGTCGGACGTCTCCGTCGGCGACCGCGTCGTCGGGCTCTCCGGCGCGGGCGCGGCCCAGGCCGAGTCGGCACTGCTCGACCACTACGTACGCGTCCCGCCCTCCCTCGACTTCGCCGCGGCGGCAGCCCTGCCCACCGCCCTGGAGACGGCCGCGCGCGCCCTCGACCAGGTCGGCGCCGAAGCCGGTCGCACCCTGCTGGTCAACGGCGCCTCCGGCACCATCGGCAGCGCCGCCGTCCAACTGGCCGTGGCACGCGGGGTGCGGGTGATCGGCACGGCAGGACCGGCCAACCAGGACCACCTGCGCTCCCTCGGCGCCGAACCCGTCACCTACGGCGAGGGCATGGCCGACCGGGTCCGCGCCCTGGCTCCCGACGGCGTCGACCTGGCGCTCGACGTCGCGGGCAGCGGGGTGCTGCCCGATCTCATCGGACTCACGGGCTCCCCCGGGAACGTCCTCACGGTCGCCGATGTCGCCGGAGCGCGGGAGCACGGCGTCCGGTTCAGCCGCGGTGACAGCGGCCGCGCCCTGTACGTCCTCGACGAGATCGGTCCGCTGGTCGAGGCCGGGCGCTTCGCCGTTCCCGCCGTGCGGACGTTCCCGCTCGCCGACATCGCCGCGGCGCATCGCGCGGGCGAGGAAGGGCGTACGCGCGGAAAGCTCGTGCTCGTCGTCGGCTGAGCCGGCGGCCGGGGCCCGGCCGCGTCAGGTTCCGGACAGCGCCGTGTCGGCGTCGCCCTGCCGCGCCGACGCCGCGAACTGCGCCTGGTGGACGGCGGGTTCGGGCAGCGTGCGGAAGAGCAGCCAGCTGAGTGCGGGCATGGCGATCAGCGGGGCGAGCGCCGTGCGCAGGGAGGTCGCGTCGGCGAGCCGGCCGATGACCGGACTCACCAGGCCGCCGATGCTGACGGTCAGTCCGAGGGTGATGCCGCTGGCGGTGCCGACCCGGGAGGGCAAGTAGTCCTGCCCGAGGGTGACTTGGAGCGAGAACGGCACGTACAGGCCGGCGGAGGTGAGGGCCACGAAGACGAACAGGGCGGGGCCCGGCACGTAGACCACTCCGGCCACGGCGGCGATCGACGTCAGGTAGGACCAGCGCGAGACCCGGACCCGGTCGTAGCGGCCCGCCAGCGAGCCGCCGAGCACCGAGCCCACGGCGCCACCCAGGAACAGCACGAACAGGGCCGCCGTGCCCGCGGCGGCGCTCCCGCCGAGCCGCTCCCGGGCGTACAGCGAGATGAAGGTGCTCAGCCCGATGAAGACGATCGAGCGGCACACCACGGCCAGCGAAAGCCGCACGAACGAGGCCACGTCGTCCGCGCCCCGCGCCGTCGCCGTCGCCCGACCGGCCGCCCGGCCTGCGCCCAGCATCCGCAGCACCGGCACGCACAGCGCGGTCCCGGCGAGGGCGGGCAGCGCCAGCACCGGTGTCCAACGCAGCGAACCGTGGCCGATCGCGGTGGCGACCATGAGCGGCGCGAGCGCGAATCCGATGTTGCCGCCCAGCGAGAACCAGCCCATGGCGCTGTGGCTGCCCCGGCCGGCGAGCCGCGCCACCCGCGCGGACTCGGGGTGATAGGCGGCGACTCCGATCCCGGAGATGGCCACGAACGTCAGGGTCAGTCCGTACGAGCCGCCGAGCCCGCTCAGCGCGATGCCCACCCCGCCGAGGATCGTGCTCACCGGCAGCAGCCACGGCATCGCCCAGCGGTCGGTGAGCGCGCCGAACACGGGTTGCGCCACCGACGACAACAGCGACGCGGCGAGCACGATGCCGGACGCGACGGCATAGCTGTAGTCGCGCTCCGCCACGAAGAACGGGATCAGCGCCGCGACGGCGCCCTGGTAGACGTCCACGCAGGCATGGCCCACGGCCAGCACAAGGATCGATGCATTCCTTCGCACGCCTCCATGCTGGCGGGATCCCACCGGGTCGCGCTTTCGATAGATTGCCAACCAATGCAGAACATCCGCCATACTCCCGTCGCGCCCACCCGCACCCAACGCCTCACGTCGGGCGGCGAGATCGACGCCCACCACCACGACGACCACCAGATCGTCTACGCCAGTCACGGCATCATCGCGATCACCACCGACGCGGGTTCCTGGGTCGCTCCCGCCACGCGCGCGCTCTGGATCCCGGCCGGCACCGTCCACCGGCACCAGGCCCACGGTGAGCTCGACCTCCACTTCGTCGGTCTGCCCACCACGCAGAACCCGCTCGGGCTCGACACCCCGACGGTCCTCTCCGTCAGCCCGCTGCTGCGCGAGCTGATCGTCGCCTACACCCGGACCCCGGACGACGAGGGCCCGCAGCGCCGGCGGCTGCGGGCGGTCCTGCTCGATCAGTTGCGGGTCTCCCCCCAGCAGCCGCTGCACCTGCCGACGCCCAGCACGCCGCTGCTGCGGGAGCTGCACGCGATCCTGCGGGCGGACCCGGCGGACAACCGGTCGCTGGACGAGCTGGGCCGGCAGATCGGGGCCGGCGCACGCACCCTCTCCCGGCACCTGCGGCGCGAGCTCGGCCTCACCTACCCCCAGTGGCGCACCCAGATCAGGCTCCACCACGCGCTGATCCTGCTGGCCGACCAGACACCCATCACCGCGGTCGCCCATCAGTGCGGCTGGTCGTCCGCCAGCACGTTCATCGACGTCTTCCGCCGCACCTTCGGACACACTCCGGGCGCCCGGCCGCCGAAACCGTCCGACTAGACCTGGACCAGGGCGAGTTCGGGCCGCTTCGCGGAGCGCCCGTCGCCGGACGACCGGCCCCGCAGCCGCCTGACGAGCCACGGGCCGAGGAAGCTCCCGGCCCAGCGCAGCTCGACCAGTCCGCCCCGCAGGCCGGGCACGGGACGGTGCGGGGGCGTGACCGGCCTGGCCCAGGAGTCGTCGCTGCCCGGCACTCCCAGGGTGTACGCCATGGCGGCGGCGATGCGTGCGTGTCCCAGCGGGCTGGCGTGCAGCCGGTCCTCGCTCCACAGCCGCGGGTCGGTCGCCACGGCGTGGTGGTTCATCTCGGCGACGGTCACGCCGTGCCGCCCGGCCGCCTCCCGGATCCGCGCGTTGAGCAGGGTGATGCGTCCGCCGAGCGGCCGCGCGAGCGGCATGATGCGGGTGACGTCGGGAAAGGTGAGCGTGATGACGTGGGTGCCCTCGGCGGTGAGCGCGGCGAACATCGCCTCCAGCTCTCCGGCCACCTCGTCCGCGTCGAACCGCGGCCGCAGCAGATCATTGACCCCGGCCACCACACTCGCCAGGTCCGGCTTCAACGCCAGGGCGGGCGCGAGCTGTTCGGCCCGCACCTGCCCGGCGAGGCGCCCCCGCACCGCGAGGTTGGCGTACTGCAGGCCGGGGTTCTGCCGGGCCAGCCGCTCCGCGAACCGGTCCGCCCAGCCACGCAGACCGGTCGCGTCGTCACCGTCGCCCACCCCCTCGGTCTGGCTGTCGCCGAGGGCCACGTAACGCGAGAAGTTGGTCTGCGGACCGGACATCGGACTCCACCCCTGAAGTGACACGGATCCCCGTCACTATACTCAACTAGTTGAGTAATCATGTCGGCGAGTGCCCGCACCCTTCCACCGACCCGGCCGGCTCGGCAGCGGTCAGCTCAGCGGTACGTCGAGGCGGGCGCGCCGGTGGCTGAACGCGGCGATCGAGTGCGGGCCGTGGTAGCTGCCGAGGCCGGACTCGCCGACGCCGCCGAAGGGCAGGTCGGGCACGCGCAGATGGGCCATGGGCAGACCGAACCCGAGGCCGCCCGACGAGGTCTCGGCGGCGAGCCGGCCGCGCGTGGTCTCGTTCTCGGTGAAGCCGTACAGGGCGAGGGGCTTGTCGCGGTCGTTGATGAAGGCGATGGCCTCGTCGAGTCCGTCGACCTCGACGATCGGCAGCACGGGGCCGAAGATCTCCTCCCGCATGACCGCGTCGTCGGCCCGCACCCCGGTCAGGACGGTCGGCGCGATGTACACGTCGTCGCGGTCGGTGCGGCCGCCGAAGACGAGGGTGCCGGAGTCGAGGAGGGCGGCGATCCGGTCGAAGTGGCGCCGGTTGACAATGCGCCCGTACGCGTCGGAGGTCTGCGGGTCGTCGCCGAACATGCCGTGCACGGCTTCGGCGAGGGCGACTTCCAGGCCGCGGGCGGTGGCCGGGTCGGTGAGGACGTAGTCGGGCGCCACACAGGTCTGGCCCGCGTTGCGGAACTTGGCCTCGGCGAGGCGGGTGGCGACGACCGAGAGGTCCGTGTCGCGGTCGACGAACACCGGTGACTTGCCGCCGAGTTCGAGGGTGACCGGGGTCAGGTGCTCGGCGGCGGCACGCATCACGATGCGGCCGACGGTGCCGTTGCCGGTGTAGAAGATGTGGTCGAAGCGCTGGGCGAGCAGTTCGGTCGTCTCCGGCACCCCGCCCTCGAAGACGGCGACCGCCTCGGGGTCCAGGTACCGGGGCACCAGGCGGGCCAGCAACTCGGAGGTGGCGGGGGCGAGTTCGCTCGGCTTGAGGATGACCGTGTTGCCGGCGGCGAGTGCTCCGGCGACGGGGACGAGCGACAGCTGGACCGGATAGTTCCAGGGCGCGACGACCAGGACGGTGCCCAGCGGCTCGTAGTGCGTACCGGCGGTCGTGCCGTCCGGGAGTCCGGCGAGGGACTCGGCGGCCAGCGGCTCGGGGGCCAGCCACTCCTCCAGGTGGGCGAGCGTGTGATCGATCTCGCGGACCGGCAGGTCGACCTCGGCGGCGTACGCCTCGAAGCGCGGCTTGCGCAGGTCGGCGTAGAGGGCGTCGGCGATGGCGTCCCGGTTCTCGGTGAACAGGGCGCGCAGTGCGGTGAGTTGGGACCTGCGCCAGTCGATCGGCCGGGTCCGGCCGGACCGGAAGACGGCTCGCAGCGATGCGACGAGGTCGGCGGTGCCGGTGGCGCTGGTCCTGGTGGCGGTATCGGTGTCAGTGATGTCAGTGATGTCAGTCATGGGGGTGGTGGAGCTCCGTTCAGGATGCCTCGTGCGGGTCAGGCCCGGGGAAGGCTCGTCAGGCCCGGGGAAGGCGGACGAGCATCTTGCCGGTGTTGGCGCCGCGCATCATCGACCGGAACGCGTCGACCGCGTTCTCGATGCCGTCGACGACGGTCTCGTCCGCGACGAGCGAGCCGTCCGCGAGCCAGCCGCCCGCCTGCCGGGCGTAGTCCGGGACGAGGTGGAAGTGGTCGCTGACGTTCATGCCGCGCAGGTTGATGCGCTTGCCGATGGCGAGCGGGAGGTGCGGCGGGCCCGCGGGCAGCTCGGTGGCGTTGTATCCGGAGATGGCGCCGACCATGGCGATCCGCCCGCGCAGGTTCATGACCCGCAGCGCGGCGTCGAGGTGGTCGCCGCCGACGTTGTCGAGGTAGACATCGATGCCGTCGGGCGCCGCCTCGGCGAGCTGCCCCGCGATGTCGCCCTCGCGGTAGTCCAGTGCCACGTCGAATCCGAAGTCCTCGGTGAGCCGCTTGGCCTTCGCGGGACCGCCGGCCGAGCCGATGACCCTGGCCGCGCCGAGCTTGCGGGCGAGCTGCCCGGCGACGGAGCCGACCGCGCCCGCGGCGCCGGAGATGAAGACGACGTCGCCCTCCTCGACCGGGGCCACTTCCCTGAGGCTGGCCCACGCGGTCAGTCCGGTCGTGCCGAGGACCCCCAAGTATGCCTGGGCGGGCGCGAGTTCGGTGTCGACGAGCTGCGCCTGGGCGGCGTCGAGGAGGGCGTACTCGCGCCAGCCGAGGAAGTGGGTGACGGTCGCGCCGACCGGGACGCCCGCGTCCTGCGACGCGACGACGGTGCCGACGGCGGATCCCGTCATCACCTCGCCCAGTTCGAACTGCGCGATGTACGACTCGCCTTCGTTCATCCGCCCACGCATGTACGGGTCGACGGACATGTAGTCGTTGCGGACGACGATCTGGCCCGGACCCGGGTCGGGCACGGTGACGGTCTCGAAGGCGAAGTCGGACTGCCGGGGCTCGCCGACGGGGCGG
>NZ_JAMOLN010000320.1 GCF_024448165.1 Streptomyces longispororuber | reverse complement strand
CCCCGGCAACGGCCTCCTGGTCTGCGAACTCGCGGTCCCGCACCGCCCCAAGGGCGCCCCGTACACGGTCAACGACCAGCTCATGGTCGCCACGGCCCGGACGATCGCCGACTGGAACGAGGAGCACGGCGCCCACCGCCCGCGCCGCCCCCTGCGGATCACGATGCCGGTCGACGACCGTCCGCGGGACGCCACGATGCCGATCGGGAACGGCACCCGGCTGGTGGAAGTCCCTTTCACCGCGGCCGAGTTGGACCTCGCCACACCTGCCCTGCTCCAGCGCACGGCGGCCCGCACCTCCGCCCTGAAGTCCCTCGTGCGGCCCCAACTCGGGCACGGGGCCGCCCTGCTGACCACCCCGTACGCCCCGGTCGCCTGGCGCGCGGCGGCCACCCGCGCGCTGCGCACGGCCGCCGCGCCCTGGACGTCGACGACCCTGCTCAGCAACATCGGCCGGATCCCCTACCCGCTCGACTTCGGCGACGGGGGCCGCGCGAGCGCCGTGTGGTTCTCGGCGCCGGCCCGGATGCCGCGCGGCCTGACCGTGACGACGGCGTCCACCGCGGGCCGCCTGCACCTGGCCCTGCGCTGGTCGCGCACGCTCCTGAGCCACGGCGACGGAGCCCGCCTGCGCGACCTGTTCGAACACCACCTGCACGTGACGCAGGAGGAGGCGCCATGAGTTCCCCCGCGCACACGGAACACACTGAACACCCGGAGCACTCGGAGCACTCGGAGCACTCGGAGCACTCGGAGCACTCAGAGCAGCCGGAGCAGCCGGGATCCGCCGCACGCCCGCCCCGCGCGGAGCCCCCGGCCCTACGGGACTTCTACGAGAATCCGGACGTCCCGGTCGCCTCCGGCATCCCCCGCACCCTCCGCCAGACCCGCGTCCTGGCCGCGGCGCTGGCCGGCACCCGTGCGGCGACGGTCCTCGACATCGGCTGCGGCGACGGGACGGCCGCGGCCACGGCGGCCCGCCTCCTCCCCGGCGGGCACCGCATCGTCGGCGTGGACTGGTCCCAGGACGCGCTGCGCCGTGCGGCGCCCCGCGTCCCCCACGTCGTCCGGGGCGAACTCACCGACCACGGGCTGCCGTTCGCGTCGGGGTCGGCCGACGCGGTGCTCTTCAGCGAGGTGATCGAACACCTCGTGGACCCCGACGCGGCCCTCGACGAGATCCGCAGAGTGCTCCGCCCGGGAGGCCATCTGATGCTCTCCACGCCGAACCTGGCGGCCTGGTACAACCGGGCGCTGCTCGTGGCCGGTGTGCAGCCGGTCTTCTCCGAGGTGAGCCTGCGGGCGGTGCACGGCCGTCCCGGCACGGACGTGGTGGGGCACCTGCGGCTGTACACGCCGCGTGCGCTGCGCCAGTTCGTCGCGGCGTCCGGGTTCGACATCGTCCGTCTCACCGGCGCGCCCTTCCACGGGGTGCCGCGCCCGCTGCGCCCCCTGGACCGGCTGGCCTGCGCGGCGCCGTCGCTCGCCTCGATCCTCCTGCTGCACGCCCGAAGGACGTGACGTGCCATGCCGGCCGTAGCGTGGGGAGTCGGCGCGGCGCTCCTGGCGAACACCCTCTACAGCGTCGGCTTCGTCCTGGAGAAACGTGCCCTCACACATCTGCCCGAGGTGAGCGTGCGCCGCCCGGCGCAGCTGCTGCGCCACGTCGTGACCAGCCCGCTGTGGCTGGCCGGTTCGATCGCGCTGGCGTCCGGGTTCGGCGCCCAGCTGGCCGTGTACCGCACGCTGCCGATCGCCGCGGCGCAGGGCATCTTCATCTCCGGCCTGGTCCTGCTGCTCCTGCTCTCCTCGCGCCTCCTGGGCGAGCGCACCTCGGGCCGGGAGCGGTACGCGATCGGCGCGATCCTCGCGGCGCTGCTCATGGTGGTCCTCTCCCTGCGCGACACGGGACGGGACCCGGACGCGGTCGGCGGCGGCGCGCCGGCGCCGCTGATCCTCCTGGTGTGCGTGCCGTCGCTCGCCGCGGGCCTGTACCTGTACGCCGCCGCGGAGCGCCGGGCCAGGCACCGGCACCGGATGCCGACCACGGGCGTCGAGTACGGCGTCGCGGTGGGCCTGCTGTACGGGGTGAGCTCACTGGCGATCAAGGGCGTGTCCGGGGTGCTCCCGGACGTGCCGCGGCTGTTCGCCTCCCCGTACCCGTACCTGCTGCTGTGCACGGGCGCGTGCGGGCTCGTGATGTCGCAGGCGGCGCTGCAGCGCTGCCGGGCCTCGCTGATCGTGCCGGTGTGCACGACGGTCACCGCACTGTTCACGGCGGTCCTCGGCACGCTCGCGTTCGGCGAGGCGCTGCCCTCCGAACCGCTCCGGCTCGCGCTGCGCCTCGCGGGCACGGCGCTCGCCGTCGCCGTGCTGCTGCTCATGCCGAAGCACGACGCCTCGCCCGCCCCACCACAACCCGCAACCACCCCAAGGGAGTTGATGCCCCATGAACCCTGAAGACCCGCTCCTGGAGATCCTGGCCTGCCCCCTCGACAAGGGACCGCTGGTGCTCCTGCCGGATGGCGAAGGGCACGAGGAGGCGCTCTACAACCCGCGCCTGCAACGCCGTTACCCGATCGTCGACGGCATCCCCCAGCTGCTGCCGTCGTCCGGCGAGCAGCTCCCCGAGGACGAGCACGAGCGCATCCTGAAACGGATCGAGCAGGCGCACCGGGTGATCCCGTGACCACGCTCGCCGCCCGCCTGGCCCCCTGTCTGCCACCGCGTCTCACGGCGGCCGCGGCCCGCGCGCTCTACCCCCGCTTCGAGCCCGAACTGGCCCGGCTGTCCGACATGGTGCCGCGGGCCGGCGCCTGCGGCACCGCCGTCGACGTGGGCGGCTGGTACGGGCCGTGGACGCACCGCCTTGCGGCCCGCGCCCGCCGGGTGGTCACCCTGGAACCGGTGCCGCACCTGGCCCGTACGCTCGCCGCCTCCGTCCCGGCGAACGTGCGCGTGGTGCGGGCCGCGGCCAGCGACCGGCCGGGCACGGCGCCGCTGTGGCAGCCGCCGCACGACGAGCGCGGCGAGCGCGGCGTGTCGTCGCTGGTGCGCCGCGAGGGGCTGCACACGGCGACCGGGCATCCGGTGCCGTGCGTGACCCTCGACGAACTCGCCCTGGCCGACGTCGACTTCATCAAGATCGACGTGGACGGTGCGGAGCTGCAGGTGCTGCACGGCGCGCAGGCGCTCCTCGCCCGTGACCGCCCGGCCCTCTTCATCGAGCTGGAGACCCGTATCCAGCCGATCGCGCCGGTCGTCGAGCACCTGCGGGCGCGGGGGTACGAGGGCTGGGTGCTGCCCGGCGCCGACTGGCTGCGGCTGCCCGGGTTCGACCTGGCGACGCACCAGCGCGGCACGGCGCACATCGCGTCGCAGGGGCTGCTGCGCCGGGCGCTGACCCCGGCCGGGCGCCGGCCGCGCTATGTGAACTCGGTGCTGTTCCTGCCGGACGGGCGGATCCCGGGCCGGGTGCGCGACCATGGAGGGCATGCCACGCCCCACGTCCACCGGCCCCGCTGAGCCGTTCACCCCGCTGCACTTCCAGCTCGTGCTGCTGCGCCGCATGGCCGACCACAATCCGGAGCTGGTCGAGACCGCCCGCGCCGACCTCGGTGTCTCCGTGGCCGACATGCGGGAGGCGAACCGCCGCTGGCAGGCCATGGTCCGCTCACCCCGGGCGCGCGCGGCGGTCTCCCGCTACCGCTCGGTCTTGGGCGCCCCCGAGCGGCGGCTGGTCCGCAAGGTCGGCGACCTGGAGTGCGAGGCGCTGCTGTGGCCGGTGCCGCTCTGGCCCGACCTGCGCTTCGAGGTGCTGCTGTCCCCGGCGAACGCGGTCTGGAACGAGTGGCTGATCCGCGCCCCCGGCGCGCCCGCCCCGGCCCTGCGGACGCTCGCGGACCTGACGCCATGGTCCTGCACGGTCGACGAGGCGGCCCGCGCGTTCCCTCCGGCGCGCCCGCTGGAGGGTTCCGCGCCCACCCGCTGGGGCCTGGCGTTCACGGCCCCGGACGAGGCGGGGACACCGCGCGAGGTCCGCGCCGAGTTCACGTACGGGCTGCTGCAGCGCTGGTCGCAGAACTAGGCTCGGCGGCCTGGGCGCCCGCGGCCTTCGCGATGGCCTCGGCGACCACGGGGGCCGAGGCCGGATGTGCGGCGCTCAGGAAGAGATTGGGCTCGACGAGCTCCAGCTCCATCACGCACGGCCGCCCGTCCGCCCCGTCGACCAGGTCGACCCGCGCGTACAGCAGCCGGTCGGGTCCGCCCGGCACGGCGGCCAGCGCCTGCTCGGCGACGGCGAGTTCGGCCGCGGTCGGCTCCCACGGCTCCAGGGACGGGTGGGCGACCTTCCGCTCGTCGTAGGCGACCCCGGCCGTGAGCACCGCGCCCTTGCGGATGGCGTGCAGGAACCGGCCGCCGTAGAAGAGCACGGCCCGCTCCCCGCTCTCGTCGATGCCCTCGACGTACGGCTGGACCATCGCGGTCAGCCCCTCGGCGTGCATCCGGGCCACCTGGCGCAGGGCGACGTCCCGTTCGTCCTGGGTGTAGCGGGCGGCGTAGCGGGCGCCCGCGCCGGAGGTCGGCTTGATCACGTACGGGCCGTCCGCGGGGAGTTCCGGTACGTCGCCGAGCGCGACGTACGACGTCGGGACGGTCGGCACCCCGTGCCGGGCGAGCTCGCCGAGGTAGCGCTTGTCGGTGCTCCAGCGGAGCACGTCGACCGGGTTGGCGAGCCGGGTGACGTCGGCGCACCGGGCGGCCCACTCCAGGAACTCGTCGCGCCGCCAGCTGTAGTCCCACGTCGAGCGGACGACGACCAGGTCGAACGCGGCCCAGTCGACGGCCGGATCGTCCCAGGCCAGTACGTCGGCGTCCGCCCCGGTCCGCCGCAGCTCCTCGGCGAGCAGCGGCAGATCGCGGTCCACGGGCATGTCGGGTCCGGGCCGGTAGGTGACCAGGGCGATGCGGGGCATACGGGGGCTGCTCCTCGGTGCGGGTGTGGCGGACGGCGCACCACGAGGCTAACGCGACGGTCAGGGCCAGTACCGGGCGAGGACCCCCTCCTTGAAGGGGTCCGGTGACACCGCGAGCGATCCGGAGAAGGGGTGGTCGAGGGTGAGGCAGAGCAGCAGGCTGACGCCGATCAGGACGGCGACGGACGTCACGAACATCATCTGCGCGGTGCGGCTCTTGATGCCGTAGAGCCAGGTCAGCGGCAGCATGACGAGGGCGCCGCCGTACACGAGGACGCTGAGCAGGATGGGCAGGGACTGCTGGGAGTCCTCCATGCGGGTGCGGCGGGCGCCGGCCACTTCGCCGAGCGTGGTCACCACCTGGGTGTAGTACGTCTTCTCGGCCTCGGTGGCCGGCTCGTAGTCCTGGAGGACCCGGTAGAGCCGGACGGTCTGGGGGTTGGTGAGGTTCGGGTCGGGCGTGCCCTTGCGCATCAGCGGCCACTGCTCGTCGACCACGGCGTGCACGTACGCGCCCATGGCGGCGCTGATCCGCTGCTGCTGGGCGGGCGGGAACGCGGCGGAGTCCCGCAGCACCTCGGCGCTCTGCGTCGCCTCCGCCGCCACGTTCGCCTCGGCGGCGTCGAGTCCCTCCCACTCGGCGACGATCACGAAGGCCAGGATGATGCCGTAGATGGCGGCGTACATGCCGAGCACGACGCCGGCCATCTCGTTGTACTCCCCGTCCCTGAGGCGGGGCACGTATCGTCGCACCAGCAGGCACCCCGCGAGCCCCAGGAAGACGGCCCCGCCCACGAGGAGCCCGGCCAGCGCGACGGTGCTGAAGTGATTGAGCAGCCAGATGTCCACGCCCCCGTAAACGGGCCCCCTCAGCGGGAGTTACGTGCCGGTGGAGCTCGAATCGGGGTCCCATTCCAGCAGCCGGACCTTGGCCACGGAGCGGACATGACGGCGCATCGCCGCCGCCGCGCCGCGCCCGTCGCCGGCCTCGATCGCGGTCAGGATGGCCCGGTGCTGGGCCAGCGAACGGCCCGGCCGGCGGGGCTGGCGCAGCGACTCCGTGCGGGACTCGGCGATCGGCTCGTCGATCTCCCGCATGAACGCGGCGAGCAGCGTGCTGTGCGCGGCCGCGGTCACGGCGGCGTGGAAGAGCCGGTCGCCCTCGATGCCGAGGCCGCCCGCCCCGATGTCCTCGGCCATCCGGTCGAGCGCGGCGCGCAGCGCCGTCAGGTTCTCGTCCGTGCGCCGCTCGGCGGCGAGTTCGGCCAGCTTCGTCTCCAGGGCCTCGCGGGCCTCCAGGACGTCCGGCAGCCGCTTCTTGCGCTCGACGAGCCGCTCCACGGGCTCGGCCACGTCCAGGCCGTCCCGCACCAGGTACGTGCCGCCGCCGTGCCGCACCTCGACCAGGCCCTGGACCTCCAGGACGACGATCGCCTGCTTCACGGAGGCCCGGCTCACCCCGAGCCGCGCCGCGAGGTCCCGTTCGGTCGGCAGCCGGTCGCCCGCGCGCAGGCCGCCCTCGGCGACGTACGCGCGCAGCCGGTCGAGCACCTGCTCGTACAGGCGCGGGCGTGCCGCCATCGGCCGCAGTGCGTCGTTCATCCCTGGCTCTCTCCCGGCGTGATCCTGGGCGGCAGCGTACGTCCTTGACGCGGACGCCTGCCAGACGGCACGCTCAGATTGGCTCAGCCACTCAGCCAATCCGGATTACGGTCCTTCCGCCTGCCAGGAGCTTCCCTTGACCCGACTCCTTCCCGCCCTGACCGATACCCCCGACCGCCCGGCGCTGCGCTTCGGCGACCGCGCGCTCACCTACGGCGAACTGGCCGGGGCCGCCTCGCCCCTGGCGGGCCGGATCGCCGGTGCGGGCCGGGTCGCCGTGTGGGCGACGCCGACCCTGGAGACCGCGGTCGGCGTGGTCGCGGCGCTGCTCGCGGGGGCGGCCGCCGTCCCGGTCAACCCGAAGTCGGGCGACCGCGAGCTCGGCCACATCGTGCGGGACAGCGCGCCGGAGGCGGTGCTCGCGGCGCCGGACGCCGAACTCCCGCCCGCGCTCGCCGAGTTGCCGCGCATCGACATCGACGTGCCGGCGTCCGCCGGACCCGTCGACGCGGCCTCCCTGCCCGTCGAGCCCACCGACCCCGAGGCCCCCGCCTTCGTCGTCTACACCTCGGGCACGACGGGCCCGCCCAAGGGTGCGGTGCTGCCGCGCCGCGCGGTCTCCTCGACCCTGGACGCGCTCCAGGACGCGTGGCGGTGGACGGCCGGCGACACGCTGGTCCACGGCCTGCCGCTGTTCCACGTCCACGGTCTGATCCTGGGCGTCATCGGCCCGCTGCGCCGCGGCGGCGAGGTCCGCCACCTCGGCCGCTTCAGCACGGAGGGCGTGACCCGCGAACTCTCCACGGGCGCCACCATGCTGTTCGGCGTCCCCACCATGTACCACCGCATCGCGGAGGCGCTGCCCACCGACCCCGGGCTGGCGAAGGCGCTCTCCTCCGCGCGTCTCCTGGTGTCCGGGTCGGCGGCGCTCCCGGTCCACGACCACGAGCGCATCAGCTCGGCGACGGGGCAGCGGGTCGTCGAGCGGTACGGCATGACGGAGACGCTCATGAACACCAGCGTGCGCGCGGACGGCGAGCCGCGCCCCGGCACGGTGGGGGTGCCGCTGCCCGGCGTGGAGCTGCGCCTCGCGGAGGACGACGGAGTGACCGAGGTGACCGGCGCGGGACCCGAGGCGGTCGGCGAGATCCAGGTCCGCGGCCCGAACCTCTTCCTGCACTACCTGAACCGGCCCGACGCGACGGAGGCGGCGTTCGCGCCGGGCGGCTGGTTCCGCACGGGCGACGTGGCCGTGCGCGACGCCGACGGCTACGTCCGCATCATCGGCCGCAAGGCGACCGACCTCATCAAGAGCGGCGGCTACAAGATCGGCGCGGGCGAGATCGAGAACGCGCTCCTGGAGCACCCGGCGGTCAAGGAGGCCGCGGTCACCGGCGCCCCCGACCCCGACCTGGGCGAACAGGTGGTGGCGTGGATCGTCCCGGCGGACGCCGAACACCCGCCGACGACCGAGGAGCTGGCGAACCACGTGGCCGCCCGCCTCTCCCCCCACAAGCGCCCCCGCACGGTCCACTACCTGGAGGCGCTCCCCCGCAACGACATGGGCAAGATCCTCAAGCGGTCACTGACACCGAGCGGCTGACCCGGAAACGGGTGGCCCAGGGGCGCGGGGAACTGCGCGACCAGCCACGA